>CAZQOI010000002.1:0-121766 GCA_964594905.1 uncultured Granulosicoccaceae bacterium | reverse complement strand
TGATTCCGCCCACTGCGTTTGGCCAAGTAAAGAGCCATGTCAGCACGTTGAACAATTGGATCAAACGCTTCCTCTTGCCAACGCTCTGCCACACCTACACTCACGGTGATCGTCTCCGAGCCCTGCCCCAGTTGCAGAGGCGCAGCCTCGATTGCACGAACCAAATGCCAGCCAGCCTTGATTGCTTCGTCTTGTGTCGTGTCCGGAAGCATGACGCAGAATTCTTCACCGCCCCATCGACACAACACATCACTGCTTCGAAGCGCACCTTGGATATGGCGAGTGACGTGCCGAATGGCTTCGTCACCCGTGGCATGCCCAAAGCGATCGTTTATCGATTTGAAGTGATCAATGTCGATAAACATCAGCGACAGTTGATCGCTACGCCGCGCAGATGTCTTCATGGCAGCCTCTAACAACTCTTCAAAATGTCGACGGTTGTAAACACCCGTTAGCGCATCGTGATGCGCGGTGTATTCAAGCCGCCGTTGATAACGAAGCAAGACCCGATGAGCAACAATCATGATAGCCGCGGCAATCGCGAGACTGATTGCAAGGTTCATCAGTAAAGTTGTCGAGATTCGTGCAAGCGTCGGCTGCTCGGCTTCCTCGACAATCAGGAACCAATCCAGTTCTTCGATGAAGCGGCTATTGACGAAGATTTTCGATTTATTCTTTTGATACTCAAGTGATTGCACCTCGCGTGAGGAAAGAAGCTGTAAGGCAAGCTCATCTGAATCACTCGAGGCTGAAAACATCTCCGCAAGATCATGTTTTTGACTGAATTCTTTTGGACTGAGCTTGATCTTGCCTTCTTGATCTGTGAAATAGACAAGGCGCTGATAGGTATTGCTGTAGTGATCGATCATCTGCGTCAACGACTCGATCGTCAAACCTACGCCTATCGCACCAATGAACTCATCAGCTGTATTGGTTACACGAAAATTGACAAAAACGGTTACCTTGTCGCCATTGGCCAGATCAGGATCAGTGTTCAACTCATAAGGAACATCAAGATCACGGAGCCGAAAATACCAGTCGTCTCTACTATCGGACTTCTTGACCTTTTTGAGAACACCAGTGGGATGGTAGTAGTAGCCGGTTTTCTCAGAGACGAAAAACGCACTGAACACATCGTATTCGCTCATCACTTGTTTTAGATAGCGCTGCATCTCAAAAGGAGCTGTTTCACCTGCGGCGACCCAGTCATGAACAAAGGTATTGTTCGCCATCAACGAAGAGACGACCACGGGTCGCAACAGATCGCGCTGGATTTCTGAATAGATTGTGTTGCCAAGCAACGGTAGTGTCTCGTGAACCAGCTGATCGCGTAGTGAAGATCGTGAGACCATAAAACTTGCAAAGCTGGTACCGAGCATGCCCACCAGAATAAGCGCGCCAAGCAAAATAAGCTGGCGTTTTCGTTGCTGCAATGCGGGTTCCTCTTTATCGAACAACTGTCGGGGTCATGACACCGAACATGGGAATCAGTACATCAGCAAGAAACGCACCGTCAGATTGCAGCCTGAAGCACGATAGTGCTTGATACCTACCCCGACGCGCCATCCCTGGAGGCAAGTATCGATAACTCAACCTCATCAATCTCCTGTTGCAATTCTTCTAACTCCTCTGCCTTCTCTTCATACTCTTCTTGAAGCTTTGCCAATTGCTTCTCAGGAGTAATACGTAGCAGACGGTTAATAAAATCCAGAAGCATAAGTGCTCGTAGCACTTTCGTCATCAAACCCCGCATTCGATAGATTCGACCCATCTTGGCAAGCTTCTGAACCTTTGCAAATTTTGCAAGACGCAAGATGCGCACAGTGCGAAGAAAGGAAATCAGCGGCAACAAAATAATGGCGAGGTCTATCCAGTTTTTCTTTATATAGGCAATCTTCTTTTCTGCCACGCTCACCATAATGATGAACTCAATGGTGAATGCACACCAGATAAATCCCGTTGCAATGTGCAAGGTAAAACGTAGCCATGTGTGGGATTCTACAAAGCCTCGCATGCCAAACTCAATCAGCAGTATTGGCAATATCAGCATGGCGATAATCAGCATCGGCCCACTGAACATTCGCTCAAGCTTTTTACTCAGTACCTTGCCAGGCACCCGCCAACCCAGTTTGGGCAACCAGACTTTTCCGTTCATAGCAGTCACTGGTGCTGCCAATCTTAACGGTGGCAATAGACACGCTAATAATCGAATAGCTCCACCTCGACTGAGTGCCTTTGGCTGATCTCGAGAGTTACCGCGCCAACGAGACACCAAATACTCCAACCAGAATAGTGGCCAGATAACAAACAAGGCCAACTGCAGTCCCTTTCCAAAGTTGTCAGTTCTTTCAACAAGCAAGGACGACTGCGCTGTCATATCCTGCGTTTTGGCATCGTCAACACCAGACGATTCAGCGCTCGTCTCTACAGCGAGTGCGCTGAGCTCGGCAACACGCGGTATATCGACCCAGACAACTATCAACGCTGCCAACAGCACGACGAATACCAACGACAAGCCGAACATAGGGGCGGCGTATTCGTCGGACCTTTGAAAGTCTGGATTGTCAGCTTCTATCGTGGACACAGCACTGGATAATCGCGGCGAGCGAGGGCTCACACCTTCTCATTGCTAGCGGCTTGAGCGCAGGGTAATTAAGGATTTAACCCGGGAACATGCCATCAACACTCGATTCCATCAGTAAATAGCATGCTAGAGTTCACTCCGACCTTGGATTCGCGGCTGTGGTAAACGCTCAATACCCGCCAAAAACACACCGGAAACAACACATGACTCGACTGGATAAGCTGAGAGAGACGATGCAGCAAGAGGGTGTCGAACTTGTTGCACTTGGCCCTGGCGCTCACCTCGCGTGGCTCGCTGGTGTTCGACCACACGCTGACGAACGCCCCTTGCTTCTTTTAGTCAGCCAAAGCTACGCTGGGTTTTTAATGCCTTCTTTAGAAGCACAAAGTGCACGACTGCAAACCGATTTGCCGTTTCACACCTGGGCTGATGATAAAGGCCCCGATGCGGCACTGGCTGCATGTCTTGAGGCAGCAGACGCAAGCAACGCCAGTCGTATCGTGCTCGATGAAACCATGCGTGCCGATTTTGCCGCACTGGTACAAGACGCCATACCCGGAACTGAGCGCCTGTTTACTGCCTCAACAATCGGTGCATTGAGGATGCGCAAGGACGCCAGCGAATTCGAGACGCTCAAACGCAACGCGCTCACTGCCGATAGCGCTATGCAGTCTGGCTGGAACAAAATGCAGCTTGGCATGAGTGAACTCGATGTTGCCGACATCATTCGTGATGCTTTCAAGCAACAAAACGTTGAGCCTCTGTTCACGATTGTCGGCGCTGGTGGCAATGGTGCTTTCCCCCATCACCATACTGGCAACACAACACTACAAGCTGGCGATATCGTGGTTATGGATATTGGTGGTGGTGTTGATGGTTACTCCAGTGATATCACCCGAATGGCGTCGATGGGCCAACCGCCATCTGACTATGCCAAGGTACACGCCATTGTCGAAGCAGCGGTTCAAGCTGCGTTACAGGCAGCAAAGCCTGGCGTTAAAGCCCATGTGGTTGACGATGCTGCTCGTCAGGTGATCACTGATGCTGGTTACGGCGAATACTTCATGCACCGCACGGGTCATGGTATGGGTGTCGAAATACATGAAACGCCCTACATCACTTCATCCTCTCAAACTGTGCTTGAAGAAGGCATGGTGTTCTCAATTGAACCGGGCATTTACTTGCCCGGTCAGTTTGGCCTGCGCTTGGAAGATATCGTGATACTGCGCAGCGATGGCGCAGAGATTTTCTCCGAGTTACCGCGCGATCTTAAAATGATCGATGGTTGATGCGAGGACGCTTAATTACAGAGACCACAATTCGGTATCCGGATGAAACTGCGACCAGGCAAACCAGAATGCCTGGTGGCTACCAACCGCTTGTCCGTTTTTATCGACAGCTTTGATACCACCACCATCGAGCACCAACTCGAGGTTCTCGTATTCAACCTTGTCGCCATTTTGCAGAGCAAATAGCGCTTTGGTTCGTTGAAACGCAACTGGTTTACCCGAGCTTGTTGTTGCGCCAATAATATCTTCGTGCACTGACAGACGTGGATCCACCGGGCCTACTGGAAAAATGGGCCCGTCGGCGTCACGGTTGTTTCGAAAATCAAAATCCCTGCCCAGCGCCAGCTCTTCTTTAAGCACAGTAGTTTCTGGATGCGCTTTTTTCCAACTCGCCCAGTCTGTGGTGACAACACTCGCCTGTTTAAGCTTAAGCCCTTTTTCAGCCAATGCACCAGTCACCGCTTCACCCGTGAAGGTATCGAAAACCGACTGGCTGGTGATGTCGTACATCACTTTATTGGATCGAATCAGTAAACCCGATGTTCTTAACACGGGTCGTTCAATTCCTTCAGGTAGCTCATCAGTGAAGTACGCCTGTGCAGCGCCACACAATGTGCAGTAAGGAATACCGAGATGCCTGCCACCCAAAGTGTCATTAACCATCTCTCGAACTTCCATGATCTGTCTCGGGTAGGCTCGGTATTCACCGTTAACCTCAACACCGAACACAATAGTGTCATCCTTAAGCCAGGTTGCCTCTTTGGCGGAAGTTACGCCTGGGTTATCAGCTGCCGGGATGCAGTTGCATAATTCATCTGTGGTGTCATAGGCGCGATCGTCAATCAACACACCGCCCCAGGACACTATTCGCCAATCAATGCTGCCATCGACGAAGATATTCTCCCAGCCAGGCACAAGAGAGGTAAAAATTGCACGCTTGTACTTCAAGTAATCAGGTGGGGCTGGGATATCCCAGGCAATAAGATGATCAGTCGTGACTCCCCAATCGTTTGAACCACCAATCTCGCGTTCCAATAGTTTCGATGCCGCGACGCCTAGTTCACTGCTGAAGTTTGGATCATTGATAAAGCGCATCAGATCGGCAACCAGCCAAGCCAATCTCGGGTCACCAGATTCAACGATTTCTTCCAACGCGAGTTGTTGATCACGCCCCCAACCTGAGCCGTTAACACTTTCGACAAAAGCCATGTCGACAGCTTGCTCAAGATCTTCACTGAGCGGACCAGTTGGGATGGTTGGCGGATTGCCGAAACGTTCTATGACGTACTCGGGTATCTCATTCTGGTCTTGCGCCCAGGCAGGATTAATAACGAAGTAAAAGAAAGCTATCCAAATACCGGCTGATAGCGAGAAAAATAAAAACCGAAATACGGAGTTGCTCATACTGATCTCGTCCTGCGTTTGGTTCAAGCGTCGATGTATTTGGGACTGGCTCCTACTCCAAGAGTTCACTGCGCCCAACGGAGGCTTCTATACACTTTTGTATAGACACTTCACAAATGCCCCTCTGTAGACACTTTTGGCGCTATTACCCCTGGTACCGCAGGGGTATGCGAGCCGCGAAGGCTCGACGCTAATCCTTTGTATCGAAAAACGCTGCACGCATATATCCGATCATCGACCAGATCGTCAGCGCCGTGGCGATGTACAAAGCGACCATACCGATCTTGTAGATTGGCAAGCCAAATAAATCATGCAGGTATAGCAGCAAGGATAAGGCAATGATTTGCGCTGTCGTCTTGACCTTGCCTAGCCAACCCACCTTGACCTTGCCACGCTGCCCCATCTCAGCCATCCATTCACGTAGCGCACTGATGGTGATTTCGCGGCCGATAATGACGATGGCTGGAATGGTCAGCCACATGCTGTGATCGAATTCGACCATCAGTATCAATGCGGTTGCGACCATCAGTTTGTCGGCCACCGGATCCAGAAACGCACCGAAACGGCTCTCGACATTCCACAGACGTGCAAGATAACCATCCAGCCAATCAGTGATGCCAGCCAGAATAAAAATAAAACAACTGACCGGGCGCGCCCAGTAGTAGTCAAGGTAGAACACAAATATAAGAATCGGCAGCATCACGATTCGCAACACGGTCAGCCATGTCGGCAAATTTCGTTTTACCAATATTTCTTGTTCGATTGAGACGCCCACTTGAGTCCGTCCTCAGCCCTTCAACACGCGATTCGGATGTAGCTCATCGTACACTCTTGAGGCTATTTCCGTACTGATTCCCGGCACCGCTGCAATATCCTCCACCCCTGCCTTTTGCAAACGTTGTAAACCACCAAAATGGGTCAACAACTGTTTGCGTCTTTTTGGCCCAAGACCCTTTATATCCTCAAGAATTGATCGTTGGCGTTTTTTCGCTCGCTTGCCCCTGTGCCCGGTAATCGCGAAACGGTGCGCCTCATCGCGAATTTGCTGTATCAGTTGTAATGCAGGCGAGTCGGTGGTCAGTTGTTGTTCTTTATTGGCTACACCCTCTGGTCGGCACATGATCAAGGTCTCATCACCTGGTCGCCTGTCCGGCCCTTTGGCAACACCGACAACCTGAATGCTGTGCGTCTGCAGATCTTCCATAACTTCAAGTGCCACCGAAATCTGGCCCTTTCCACCATCGATGAAAAGAATGTCGGGGAGTTCGCGCTGTTCTTTCACTTGCCGCGTATAGCGTCGCGTCAAGGCCTGACGCATGGCGGCGTAGTCGTCGCCGGGGGTAATGTCCTCGATATTGAAGCGTCGATATTCAGCTTTTACCGCTCCTTCGGCGTTAAACACCACACAGGATGCGACGGTTGCTTCACCCATCGTGTGCGAAATATCAAAACACTCCATACGCGAAGGTGCATCATCGAGACCAACAAGCTCGCGTACCGCGTCAAGGCGTGCCGCCATGCCAGAGCGCGACGCCAAGCGAGCTGCCAACGCGATCTCTGCGTTAGTGATGGCTAGCGCTTGTAGCTTGGCTCGATCACCACGTACCGAATGCACAATATTAACCGAGGATTGAGTCTTTTCAGCCAACACTTCAAGCATGACCTCACGATCCTCGATAGCTTCACTGAGAATAATTTCACGCGGCACGTCATGCTCCAGATAATACTGCGCCACAAAGGCATTCAGTATTTCGGCGTTGGTACTGACCGCTGGTGTCGCTGGATAAAACGCCTTATTACCCAAGTTGATACCGCTACGCACGAAAAACACTTGCACACAACTCTGCCCGCCTTGCGTCAGGGCTGCAACGTAATCGACATCACCGCCGTCGCGCATCGTATTACTCATGTCGGTCACCGACTTCAAACTACCGATCTGATCCCGAAGCTTCGCCGCTTTTTCAAATTCCAGCGCCTCACTGGCAGCTTCCATACGGGCTGCAAGATCGTCCACCACTTCGTGAGATTTGCCCTCAAGCATTCTCACTGTCATGTCCACATCAGCTGCATAGTCCTCGACAGACACGCGATCCACACACGGTGCCGTGCAACGCTTTATCTGATACTGCAAACACGGACGCGAGCGATTACGAAAATAACTGTCCTCGCATTGGCGAACGCGAAAGAGCTTCTGCACCAGTTTTAACGAGCGCTTAACCGATGTCGCGCTCGGATACGGGCCAATATATTTCCCTGGTGCCTTACGGGCGCCGCGTTGATAACTTACCCGAGGATAATCATCATTGGTCGAGATATAAATAAACGGATAGCTCTTGTCATCACGCAACACCACGTTGTAACGCGGCCGATGTTCTTTAATAAGATTCTGTTCGAGGATCAATGCTTCTGCGGCACTGGTGGTAACCGTCGTTTGAACACTATTGATATGTGAAACCAGCGCCGCTGTCTTACGGTTATCAAGCGTTTTCTGAAAGTAGCTTGCCAGACGGTTTTTCAGATTACTCGCCTTGCCCACATAAATGATTTCATCTTGAGCGTTGAACATGCGATAAACACCCGGGCGAGTGGTCACCGTTTTCATAAAGGCTTTGACGTCGAACTCAGGGTCGCCAGTGGCCATGACTACTCGTCATTCCATACATCATGGCGTATTGCCATACGCACTAATTCAGCGGTAGTGGTCACTTCAAGTTTCTCGAAAGCGCGAGTGCGATGAGTGCTGACGGTTTTTTCACTGATATTAAGACTGTCGGAAATCTCTCGATTACGCCTGCCACGTAAGATCAAGTCAACAATTTCCCGCTCTCGGGTAGTCAGTCGACCAAACGGGTCGACCTCAGGATCGCCCTTGATAACGTCCATCGCAACTTGCTGTGCGACATCAGGCGATAGATATTGCTCGCCACGCATCACACAACGAACCGCCTTATCGATCTCATCAGCACTGCTGCCTTTGGTGATGTAACCGCGTACACCTGCATTCAAGAGTTGGCGAATCGGCGCTCCCTCGAGCCGCCCGGTAACAATAATGATACGGTATTCAGGCGAACGAGCCAGAATGACTTCCGATGCTTCAAGACCACTGATACCCGGCAGAGAGATATCCATCATCACAAGATCAAAAGGTTCTTTTGCTGTCATCTCAACAGCCATTTCGCCAGAGCTCGCTTCGTGAATGTCCCCGATCATAGAATGATCCTCCAGCAGCCTACGCATGCCAGAGCGCACCAATTCGTGATCATCAACAACCAACACCGTCCAGTATTTAGTTGCTGTCATGGTCCGTTACCACGTGACCAGCGCTGAACCCCATGTAAAACCTCCGCCAAATCCCTCAAGCAGTAATCTATCACCTGATTTGATACGCCCATCGCGCACCGCCACATCCAGCGCCAATGGAATCGATGCTGCCGACGTGTTGCCATGCGTGGCAACTGTCTGCACGACCTTATCCATCGGCATGCGAAGTTTTTTCGCCGTCGCTTCAATAATACGATTGTTGGCCTGATGTGGCACCAGCCAATCGATATCGGATTTTTGCAAGTTGTTGGCTTCAAGTGTTTCGTCAACGATACGACCTAGCGTTTTGACGGCGATCTTGAACACTTCACTACCTGCCATTTCGACGTAAGCCCGGCCATCCTGAACTGCCGCCAAATTATTCGAAACACCACTAGGTACATGCAGTAGCTTTGCATAATCACCATCGGCATGAATGTGTGTTGAACATATGCCAGGAGATGTGTCCCGTCTTAACACGACAGCACCAGCACCATCGCCGAACAGCACACAGGTGTTGCGATCAGTCCAGTCGATGATGCGCGAGAAAGTCTCAGCGCCTACCACGAGTGCAGTCTTGGCCATACCCGTGCGCATGAACTGATCTGCCACTGACAATGCGTAAACAAAGCCTGTGCAGACAGCTTGAATGTCGAAGGCTGGGCAACCATGCACATCCAGCCGGCTTTGCAACAAACAGGCGGTACTTGGAAATACTTGATCTGCGGTGGTCGTCGCCACCACTATCAAATCGATCTCATCGACCTGTATACCTGCAGCTTCAATGGCGCGCCGAGAGGCATGCTCTGCCAGATCAAGCGTGAACTCATCATCAGCAGCGATATGACGTTGCCGGATTCCAGTGCGCTCACGAATCCATTCGTCAGTGGTATCGACTGTCTGTTCGAGTTCTTTGTTTGTCAGCGCTCTTTCTGGAAGATAAGAGCCGGTGCCAATGATGCGCGCGAAGTGTGTCATGGACTCAATTCACGTCAAATCTGTTCAGGCGGCGCTTAGGGTCTCTTCGAGACCAGCCGCAATCATCGATGGTACGTCTTTGTTTATTTCAAGCAAGGCTATTTCAATGGCATTGGCAAAGGCCAATTCATCAGCACCGCCATGACTCTTGATAACGACACCTTTCAAACCCAAAAGACTTGCGCCGTTATAGCGACGTGGATCGATCCGGTTGCCAAAAGATTTAAGCACAGGCTTTGCAATCAGGCCGACAAGCTTGTTCCACGGGCTGCGCATGAATTCCTGCTTCAAATAATAAGACACCATGCGAGCGACACCTTCACTGGTTTTCAGCGAGACATTGCCGACAAAGCCATCACAGACGACAACGTCAACATGATCGCTATAGATTTCATCACCTTCAACAAAGCCCATGTAATTCAAACGACTTTGCGCGAGCAGTGGTGCGGCATTCTTGACCTGCTCGTTACCTTTTATGTCTTCCGATCCGATATTGAGAAGACCAATTCGTGGAGACTCGACGCCATCGACAGCTGTCGCCAATATCGAGCCCATCAATGCGAACTGATACAGATGATCCGCTGAGCAATCCACATTGGCACCCAGGTCCAGCATGTGCGTGTGACCATTGATCGCTGGCAAAGTTGTCGCAATAGCGGGTCTGTCGATACCTTTGACCGTTTTCAGGACAAACTTGCTGATCGCCATCAGCGCGCCAGTATTACCCGCACTGACGCAGGCATCCGCCTGCTCTTCTTTCACCAGATTAATGGCGAGACGCATGGAGGATTTTTTCTTGGAGCGTAAGGCGACGGCAGCGGTATCGTCCATGGTGACCACCTCGGCAGCTGGCACGATGGTGTAACGCCCTTCTGGCAACTGCACAGCATCAATGTGTTGCTTGAGTATTTGTGCATTGCCCACCAACTTCAGGTGAACACTCGAGTGTTTATCGAGCACATTTTTGGCAGCGGCAACGATGACAGCCGTGCCGCCGTCGCCACTCATCGCATCAATGGCGACTGTTGATTTGCGAGTCATGTGATTAGTCACACATGCTCGGCATCAGGATGTTAACGATGACGACCTATTCTTCGTCGTCCATCTCTTCAGGTGCTGTTTCCACCACCTGTTTGCCACGGTAAAAACCATCTGCCGTGACGTGATGACGTCGGTGCAATTCACCGGTGGTCGGGTCAGTCGACAATGTCGGTTTTTTCAGCGAATCGTGTGAACGGCGCATGCCACGTCGTGAAGGGGTCTTGCGGCTCTGTTGAACGGCCATGACTGTGTTATCCGAATGTTAGTAAATAAAAATTCAATGAATATCGAGGTTTTTTAGCACATCAAAAGGACGCTGCCGAGATTGTTCATCCGATTGCGCTTCAGCATGGTTTTCCTTATCGGATGCCGAACCACTGTCAAGACTGCCAAATGAGACTTCCTTAAACTCGCAGGCGTTTTCGCCCGTGTGCTTGGGAAACTCGGGTACGTGCAATATCAGTTCATCCTCAAGTAAATCAATAATGTGAATCTGTCCCTTTTCGTCCAGAATCACGGGGTCAAGTTCCTTCGCCAATTGCTGAGCAGCTGCTTCATTGTCTACAAAAACCAGCTCAAACGGCTCATCGATCTCCAGCACCATTTGCTCGACGCATCGTTGACACTCAACGGCATAATCCGTTTTTAGCCGTCCGCTAACCACGATGTGATCCTTGCGACGAGAAAAGCCTACCGTGGCTCTGACTGAGTGACCTGCTGATGAAAGCATGGCGCTAAGGCGGGTGAATTGTGCCTGCGGCAACTCCACCTCGTATCGTGTACCGTCACGCGCCAACAAATCCGGATTGAACCGGCTGGGAAGAGGCTTGACCATAACCCGAGAATCGTAACGAAATCTGGGCTTGTATGCAAGCGTAAATTAGAGTCAGATCCACTGGCAGATCTTTATCGTAAATTCTAACGGTCACCGCCGGGAGACGGCATGGAACCGTTATTTTACACACTTGATTGAGGTATCAATGAAAAAGCAATATCGCACGCTAGCCGGCATCGCCGCTGTAACCGTTTTGGCCGGAGCAGTTGCGCATGCGGCAACCACCGACCCTGTTTCTGACGACATCGTCTCCGGACAAAGAGACATGTTGGCAAAGTCGACAATGGGAGCAGGATTCGGCCCGCAGTCACCGAGAGACATTGGCACCATGACGGGCAGCAATACGCGGATGTTCCAAACTGCGCCTGCTCACACGGCGATGAATCTCTGCAATATTCACTTCCATGAAAGTGCTGAACACAAAGGGCCAGATTTCAGTACCTACCGCGGTAATGGCGATGGCAAGGGACATGGGACAGGATTTGTCTACTCCGGTGAACTGACTGAGGCTGAGCTTGCACCCACCAGCAGCGAAATTGGCGCAAACGATCACGGCTCGCTCGTACCTGGGGATACCATTGAAGTGCACTATGTGCATTCAACGGCGCAGGTAGTGCCGGGGCCCACTCTTGGCGCATGCCTGAGCGACGCGATCAAAAATCCACAATTGCGTGTTGAAACCCAAGTGTACGTATTGGTCAACGATGCTGACGCGCTCGACTTCAACGAGCTTGCCGCTATCGGCGAAGTCGATGGCTATCAGCAAGCGATTGGCATCCCGTCCGACACCGGATCACCGATTCAATACGCAGGCTCAACGACCGGACCAAGTTACAATGAGGTGGGCTCACCATTTCAGGTTAGCTGGAGTGTTCGACCACAAATCGCCAAGGTCGACATCAACACCGTAGGGGCTTGGTTGGGTAACAATGTTTTCGATGAAACTTATGCTCATGCGGTTCGAAATCTCGTCACCAATCCAGAGCTGTTATCGACTATCGGTAAGTAGTCAATCAGCTGAGCCAAGTGCTTCATCGGTCACTGAACGGTGAAGCACTTGGCCTTTCTTGATACGCCAAGTTGCCTTGGCACTTGCAGTTCCTCATGCGGTTGCGAGTGGATCTCAATCCCAGAAGACGACAAGCGTTTCAATAGCGGGCAATTCTGTCTCGCCTCATCCTCGACATACCGACGACAATTGCTGCAGAGGTTGGGCTTAGCGTTTTCCATACAAGCGCCCGAGGTCGACGAAACCCCCAGACCAACAGAAAATGCCGAGCATCTGGCGAGTCGTCTTGCGCAGCAAAAGGCAGAACACATCGCGCATGAAGCGCAGGCTAACCCTCTGACGCCAGAGAAGATCGTCATCGGTTCAGATCAAGTTGCCGCTTGTGGCTCAATGCTTCTCGGTAAACCCGGGACCCCAGAGGCCGCTGTGCAGCAACTAACAGCTATGGCCGGTCAGCGTGTGACTTTCTACACGGGATTACACCTGTGTACCGCCACGCAACATGTCTCTCACGTCGACCAGACCACCGTCGTGGTTCGTGATCTGAGTACCCCGGAAATTGAGCGTTATGTGAGCTCAGAACCTGCGCTTGATTGTGCCGGTAGCTTTAAAGTTGAAGGGCTTGGAATCACGCTTTTCTCAGCTATCGAAACACGCGACCCCACAGCGCTGATGGGCCTACCTCTTATCGCGACGTGTAACGGCTTGCGACAACTCGGCCTTGCTTTGCCCTAAAAAAAAGCAGTGAAACTTGCCTTAAAGCAGAAACCTCTGCACTTGCCTCAAAGCAATAAACTCAGCACTTACCCTTAAAGCAGGAACCAATGGAATAGTTGTAGCATCAGGCCTGCAAATACTGCGGCGAGCACATCATCAAGCATAATGCCGATACCACCATGGATCCGCTTATCCACCCACCGAATCGGCCATGGCTTAAGAATATCGAAGATGCGAAACAGGATGAATCCTGCCACTACAAACATCAAAGTGCGTGGCACTGCAACCATCACCAACAGATAACCTACAACCTCATCCCAGACGATGCCAGGGTGATCATGCACACCAAGCTCACGCGCGCACACATCACAACACCAAACACCGAAAGCAAATAACACGGCCACTACCAAGAGGTAGGCTAAAACGCTCTGCGGCATCAAAAAAAGCAACGGTATGGCGAGTAGTGTGCCGACCGTCCCTGGTGCTTTTGGCGACAAGCCTAGACCCGCCCCAAGTGCAAAAAAACAAGCCGGGCTTTGCAGCACGGTCTTGGGTGCGATGGGTGTCAAGTTGATTTACCTTCCTGTGGGCGCAGGACAGCGGCGAGCTTGTCCAACACACCATTGACGTAGCGATGTCCTTTGTCGGCACCAAAACGCTTGGTGATCTCAATGCCTTCATTGATAACCACGCGCACCGGAACATCAAGCTTATGTTGAAGCTCATAAACAGCTATTCGAAGCACAGCTCTTTCAATTGGATCGAGATCAGTCAATGGCCGATCAAGTGCATTGAGCATCGCTTCGTCCACTACGTCCGGGTCATGGCTGATGCCATTAAACAGCTCCGTAAAGTAGTCAACATCAACCCGTGACATGTCCTGTGTCTGTAGAAATTGCTCGCGCACATCGGAGCTCTGTGCATTCCCGATATCCCACTGATACAGCGCTTGCAATGCTTTTTCACGGGCATAGCGTCGTTGCTGAGTGCGACTCGTCTTCTTGATTTTGGCCGCCCGCCCGGCGTCAGCACCACTCTTTAGTACGCTATCGGAGCCACTACTAGCCGCCGCCTCCCGCATCAGGTCGCCAAGCGAGCGTGCTTGCTCCGTACCCGGCAGTAGCGGTTCATCAGAGTTGTAGTCTTTAGGCTTGCTCATACAGCTCAGCGGATTCGGAGAGTCGTTACAGTCATCGTTTTACTGACGACGCCACGTGGTTTTACCACCGGCATCTTCAAGCACAATACCAGCCGCCTGCAGTTCATCGCGTATTTCATCGCTGCGCGCAAAATCTTTTTCAACACGGGCGGCAGCGCGGGCCTCGATCAATGCATCGATGGCATCTGCCGAGAGCTCAGTGTCGCCAACCCCACCCTGCAACACAGATACCGGATCACCTTGCAAGATACCAAGACGCTCACCAAGGGTCTTCAAGGTTCGAGCAAGTGTGGCAACACGCGCGGAATCCTTTTCGCGATTGAGCAAGCTAGACACTTCGTGCAATACGGCAATTGCTTCGGGGGTATTCAAATCATCGTCCATCGCTTTGATGAAGGATGCTTCAAGTGTTGAATCAATATCATTGGCACCGGTTAAATCGATATCTCGAAGCGCTGTGTAAAAACGGCGCAGCGCCGTGCGTGCCGCATCCAGCGAATCTTCCGAGTATTGCAATGGACTTCGGTAGTGGCTGGCAATGATGAAATACCGCATCTCCTCGCCTGTGTACTGCTTCAACACATCTCTGATCGTGTAGAAATTGTTCAGGGATTTGGACATTTTTTCGCCACCAACGTTAACCAGGCCGTTATGCATCCAGTAACGTGCAAAGGTACCACCGGTTATCGCCTCACTCTGGGCGATTTCATTTTCATGATGTGGGAACTGCAAATCCAGACCACCACCGTGAATATCAAATTCAGCACCCAGCAGCTTCATTGACATGGCAGAACAT
Organism: uncultured Granulosicoccaceae bacterium; assembly: GCA_964594905.1. GTDB lineage: Bacteria > Pseudomonadota > Gammaproteobacteria > Granulosicoccales > Granulosicoccaceae > Granulosicoccus. Next base: position 106,654 of record CAZQOI010000002.1, on the reverse strand, counting down.
TCGATATGCCAACCAGGTCGTCCTGGCCCCCACGGTGAATCCCAACTCGGCTCAGAAGGTTTGGCTGATTTCCACAGCGCGAAATCGAGCGGATCATGCTTGTGCTCATCCACGGCAATACGCTCGCCAGAGCGCAGCTCATCCACTTTACGCCCCGATAATTTCCCGTATTCGGCAAAATTCTTGACGACGTAAAACACATCCCCGTTATCCGCAGCATAGGCATAGCCAGTCGCAATCAGCTTCTCGATCAGGGTGATCATCTCGGCGATAGTATCGGTTGCTCTGGGCTCCGCCGTCGGCGCCAACACACTGAGGCTGCGTTCATCTTCGTGCATTGCATCGATAAATCGCTGCGCTAAGGCGTCGGGTTCTTCACCGATCTCACGCGCCCGGTTGATGATTTTGTCATCAACATCTGTGATGTTCCGCACATAAGTAACATCCAGCCCAGACGCCTGCAAATGCCGGAACAAAATATCGTAGACGACCATCGCCCGACCATGACCAATATGGCACTCGTCATACACGGTGTTACCGCACACATACATACTGACTTTGCCCGCTACAAGCGGTATGAAAGCTTCCTTCTGGCGGCTTAAGGTGTTGTAAATATGCATGGGTGGGGAGACTAGCAGATTACCCGATGGTTAACGGGACAAGCACTTGGCACAAATGCCGCTAGAATCCTATCAGCGTTGTACATTCGTCTGTCGCAGGAAAAATCCAGATGTCCGTATTTACTCATTTGTCGCGCTCTTTGAGCAGAGTGCTACTGCCTGTTTTTATTGCCTCAAGTTGCTTGGCTCTGCCGTCGTTATCTTCTGCCGACAGCAAGGTTCGCCTTGAAACTTCACTCGGCGATATCGTGCTCCAGCTCGATAAGGAGCGTGCACCCGCCACCGTCGAGAACTTCATGCAGTATGTCGATGATGGCTTCTATGCCGACACCCTCTTTCATCGCGTCATTGAGGGCTTCATGATTCAAGGAGGCGGCTTCAGCGCCGACTACGAGCGTAAGAAAACTCGCTCACCGATCAGTAACGAAGCCTACAACGGTCTTCGCAACAAGGCCTACACAATCTCAATGGCCCGTCGCACGCAACCACATTCTGCAACGTCGCAGTTCTTTATAAATAGCGTTGACAACCGCAATCTTGATCACACCGCGATGTCTGCCTCAGGCTGGGGTTACACGGTATTTGGCTATGTTGTTGAGGGCGAGCATGTGGTGGACCAAATCAGCCAGACACCAACCGGACCTGGTGGACCATTTGGACGCGATGTACCGCGTACACCCATCGTCATCAAAGCGGTCTCACGTGTCGAGAACGAATCAACCGCAGCTGTCGAAAGCGCGGTCATCGAGAAAACCAAGAGCGAGTAGTCGTCTCATGTTTACGCCCTGAGTGAGCAGTGCTGCTAAACTCGGCGCTTGTTTTCAACAAGGGCCATCATGAAAGCCACCATCACCACCAATAAGGGCGTTATTACGCTCGAACTTGACGCTACAGCTGCACCAAAGACCTGCGCAAATTTCAAACGCTACGCAGACGAAGGTCACTACGACAACACGATCTTTCATCGGGTCATCCCTAACTTCATGATCCAAGGTGGCGGCTTCTCTGCTGATATGTCGCAAAAGCCAACGCGTGCGACTATCGAGAACGAAGCGGCGAATGGTCTCAAAAACGATCTAGGCACCGTTGCTATGGCACGCACCCCAGATCCGCACTCTGCCAGCAGTCAGTTCTTTATCAATCTAACCAACAACGATTTCCTGAATTTCCGTGATGAATCGCAAGCGGGTTTTGGCTACTGCGTATTTGGCAAAACTGTTGACGGCATGGACACAGTCAACGCAATTGCTGCGGTATCAACTGGGTCATCGGGTGGTCATCAAGATGTTCCAACTGAATCGATCATTATCGAATCCATTACTGTTGCTGACTGACAGCTCGAATAAAGCCGAGTCAAACTGTCCATACGCGCAAACAGCGATGTGGACAGCGTGATCACTTGAGCGTCTGGCGCGGTGACATTTAAAGACAAGACACTACTTATAGCGGACTTGCATTTGCAGTCCGCAGAGCCAGCTACGCTCAGTCTGGCCCTGTCTTTTTTCGCACAGGCCGAGGGGGCCAAGCATCTGTACATCCTCGGTGATCTCTTCGAGTTCTGGCTTGGTGATGACTGCCTGCCCACGGCACTGGCAGACACACTACCCAAGGTTGTTGACGCGCTCACTGCGATCAGCAAATCCGGCACTGCCATCACACTGATGCACGGTAACCGCGATTTCCTATTAGGTGAACAATTTGCCAGTCGTGTTGGGGCTACTTTGGTTCATGACGATACGATTGATTTGCAAGCCAACGCAACATCAATAACGCTGATGCATGGTGATACCTTGTGCACCGACGATGTTGAATACCAGCAATTTCGACTCAAAGTACGCGATACACAATGGCAAGCATCCTTTCTTGCAAAATCTGCTGACGAACGAGAAGCTATCGCTAACGCAATGCGTAGCGGCAGCATGGACGCCAGTCAGACAAAAACCATGGCGATCATGGATGTGAATGACGATGCGGTTGCCAAGATTTTCACTGAGCATCGCTGTCGCTATCTGGTGCATGGGCATACTCATCGCCCAGCTGTACATGAGCACCACCTGGGTGAGCAATCACGACAGCGTATTGTCGTTGGTGATTGGCACGCGGATCACGCAATGGTGGCAGTGATTGACACTAAAGGTGAAGCTGAATTAGTGAAATTCTCACAACGCGACTGACTTGAATATTGATAACACTCAATTCAACTAGTTACTCCTGACTGTCAAGTCAGCTAAGTGTTCTTATCTTTCGTATCAACTAATCACTCTTTCTTTATCACGAGCGAACATGCGCGTATTCCTCATCGTAAAGACACTCAACAGTAACAGTAGCCTTATATTCAGTACCTAGAACCTCAACACTGAGCTCTGTTCCTATTGCACATGCGTCGGGATCAATCAATGCGTATGCAATATTCTGTTGTACGCGATGCCCGTAGCCGCCTGATGTTACTGAGCCTACCAGCTTGTCTTTATGCCTGACTGGTGCACCAACATGTGCAGCAGCCACATCACAGTCGATGATCATATTCACAAACAGCTTAACAGGCCCCCTATCGACTTCTTCCAGCAATGCTGCCTTGCCCACAAATGAATCTTTGCCGAGATCGACAAAACGATCCAGCCTCAGCTCTAACGGGTTGCGCTCATAAATCAGATCTGCTTTCCAGTGCCGATAGCCTTTTTCCAACCGCATGGATTCAGTGGCATAGAGGCCAAACTTCGACAAATTAAATTGTTTACCTGCATCGTTAATCAGTCGCCATACCAATAACAACTGCTCATTTGGTATGTGTAATTCATAACTGAGCTCGCCTGAAAAGCTCACACTCATGGCTGTGACAGCGGCGTGAGCAAGCGTCATTTCGCGCACACTCATCCACGGGAAAGCAGCCTTTGACCAATCGCAACGAGGCGATAGAGATTGTAAAAGAGCTCGGGAATTTGGCCCAGCAACAACCAAAATGGTATGCGACGATGCCATTTCAGTAATGGTTACTGACTCAGGCTTGAAGCGATTCAACCAATCAAGATCATGCCATTCAGAAGCCGCAGCTGAACCGTACCAGTAGTGCCCTTCACCCAGTTTTGCGATTGTCGCCTCGCAAAGCACGTGACCATGTTCATTTAACAAATAACAAAGATTAACCTTGCCAACTTTTGCGGGTATTTTTCCGCATACCAGTTCATCAAGGAATCTCTCAGCCCCCTCACCCTGTACTGAGAACCGGTTAAAACCAGACACCTCCATGACTCCGACGCTACTACAAAGCGATTCAATTTCTTTTCCAACGAGATCCTTAGTGCCATTAAACCTGTAGCCATGCTGATCAATGAAGTCGGGTTGATCTTCTGGTTTGAAGCACACTACGCGCTCCCAACCATGCACTACTCCCCAGATTGCGCCGAGATGATCGAGCTCAGAATACAGCGGTGTGGTTTTCGCTAGGCGTGCCGCCGGACGATGCTCATGCGGCAGGTGGTAGTGAAATTCATTTTGATAGTCTTCAATGGCTTTCAAATTCGTATGCTCTGTATTGGCATACTGGGTAAAACGTCGGGGATCAAGGCACCAGGCATCCCATTCACACTCACCGTGAACCATTAGCTCTGCGAGTATCTTTCCATGCCCACCTCCCTCACCAATACCGGCTCTTAAACCGATAATGCAATAGGCGTTTTCAACGCCCGGAATCTGCCCAACGAGCGGCATTCCATCAATGGTGTAGGTAATAGGACCATTAACCACTGTGTGAATACCAGCTGTTTGCAGTGCTGGCATACGCTCGAATATCAGCTCCATATTATCAAGGCAACGATCGAGATCCGATGGACATAAATTCTGCGTGAAATTTGGATCAATCCCGTCCAGTCCGAAGGTTTTACAACCTTGTTCATAAACGCCTACGAGTAAGCCTTGTTTTTCCTGGCGACTATAGAAATCAGAATGTGGATCACGAATAACGGGTACCTGAAAATCAAGGGCTTCAAGTTCTGGCAAGGTATCAGTTAAAAAATACATATGCTCCATGGACGTAACAGGATGTTGCACACCAAGCATTTGTCCGACTTCATTAACCCGATACCCACTCGCATTAACCACCTTCTCGCAAGTAATGTCGCCGTTCTTTGTATGCACGACGAATTCGCCACTGGCCTTACGAGTGATATTTTCTACCGGGTTGAATCGGTACACTTCCGCACCCGCTTTGCGTGCCTGTCGTGCAAGTGCCCGTGTGATACCCGATGGATCGATATACCCATCAAGCGGATCCCACCACGCTCCTAACATTCCATCCGTGCTTAACAAGGGATGACGACGACCCACCTCATCAGCATCGATAATTTCCATATAAACCCCCACACCTTTAGCGATTCCGACATGGTGGTGATAGGTATCCATTTCATGTTGCGTATACGCTGTTCGCATACCACCGGTGATGTGGTAGTAAAACGGGTGATCAGTATCGGCCGCCAGTCGCTGATACAGTTCAATGCTGTGTTGTTTGAGAGCAATCATTGTTTGGTTGCCACCAAACTGTGTGACCTGTGCCGCTGCGTGCCAGGTAGACCCGGACGTCAGCTCGTCGCGCTCAACCAGCACCACATCGGACCACCCTTCTTGAGTCAAGTGATAGAGCGTGGAGCAACCCGCGATGCCACCCCCGATGACGACAACCCGGGCGTGTGATTTAACTGATTGGCTCATGCGTGATCCTGAAAGGGGTCAATGTGTGAGCCCTATCGTCTAAAAATAAACGGGCAGTGACAAATCAGAGTTTCTGATATATGGTTTAAAAATATTAAACCGTAGTAAAGACCGTGAAGCATCATTTACCGCCGCTCGACAGCTTGAAAGCCTTTGAATCCGCGGCCCGCCACATGAGCTTTAGCCTGGCAGCAGAAGAACTGTGCCTGAGCAAGGGGGCAATCAGTTATCAGATTAGAAAGCTGGAGGAGCATATACAGTGCACGCTATTCAGGCGGGCAGTGCGTCAGGTGTATTTGACCGATGCAGGCCAAGCCCTACTGCAAACCACGAAACAACTGTTTAACGAGCTTGATGAATCGCTACAACTTCTTCATGGCGAGAATCGTCAGACCGGCGTCACCATCGCTATTTCAACCTACGTGGCAGCTCGTTGGCTATCACCTCGAATCAGTGAATTTATTGAGCGGCATCCAGATATTGTTGTGAGATTACTGCATTCAGTTAACGCGACCGATTTCAAACTGGCCGATGTTGATATCGCTATTCGCTGGAGCCGCTGCGACGGTGAGGCGGATCAGGGGCAGTTCAATCAAAACCCCACACAGCTATTTCCAGTCGCAGCCCCTAAGCTCATGCAAAGCCTTGGTATCGGTTTGACAGCGCCACTTGACATAAGCGCACTCGCAGATGGCCCACTGGGCTCGGTGCAGCTGCTCTGTGAAGACCGGCACCTGGATTTATGGAACGAGTGGTACTCAGTGGCGCAGCCGGGCTCGGCATTACTTAACCCAAGACGTATCATCAGCGATGCTAATGTGCGCGCACAAGCCGCAATAGATGGACAAGGTATTCTTCTTGCCGATGGCCTGATGAACACTGAAATCGAAAATGGTTCGCTGATAAAACTCTTTGACGAATATCTGGATGGCTACGGTTATTCAATTCAGTCTTCAGCATCTCGAATACTCAGCGATCAGGCCACAATGCTAAAGCACTGGCTTACGACATACGATGTGGAATTCGATAGCGTTCGTGACAGCAGAGATGTAAGAGCTTCGTAAATACTGGCACACTTACCTACTGATTACTTAACTAAGGCGGTCATCAATCCTATCAGAGACTTGACTCTTGCTGAGCTTGCTTGTATTCGCTCTCCATTGTGCGAATCAAAGCCAGCTCCTCGGGTTCAAAACCCGCCTGTAATCGTGCGTCATCGTTAAACGGGCTTCTGAGGTAGCCACTATTTGGCCCTTGTAATAAATCACGAAATACGGCGACGCCATCGAGCTTACGCTCGGTACACACATGACGAAACCATCGATTACCCACTTCAACATGGGTGATTTCATCGAGGTAGATTCGCTCAAGTATGGCAGCGCTATCAAGATCAGATTGGTGCTTTAGTTTCTCGATCATGGGTGGCGCAACATCCAGGCCTCGCGCTTCAAGAATACGCGGCACTAATGCCATGCGCACCAATACATCGTGAGCCGTGCGTCTTGCCATATCCCATAGCCCGTCGTGTGCAGGCATCGCGCCATAGTAACTATCAAGCGACTTCAAGCGCTCATGCAACAACATATAGTGCTGCCCCTCATCAGAGGCAACACGCAACCACTCAGTGATGTAGTCATGTGGCAAACCACGAAAACGATAGACGGCATCAAGCGCGAGGTTGATCGCATTGAATTCAATGTGAGCCAATGAATGCAACAAGGCAATACGGCCTTGTAGAGAACCCAAACCTCGACGTGGGAGGTCTTTGGCATCAACCAATGCAGGTTGATCCGGGCGACCAGGTTCATCCAACGCAAGTATCCTTTCATCATGACCGATTGCAACTGCTTCAGTGCGTTGCGTCGGTGACAAACTCAACCAATCGTTGTACAACTCAATTGACTTGTCAGCCTTGTTGACAGGATCAGAGGTCAGTAATGCGTCTTCTGTCAGGGCATAGAGATTGTCAAGCATCAACTTTCCAGCTGGCGATCCGGACGTACCAAGGCATCGAACATCTCGCGGCTTCGTAGTGGCCGATCACCAAGGTGAGTGCGAAGCACATGACGCATCATTGGCTTCGCTTCGCTCAGTGTCGTGGTGTCGCTGAAATCAAGTTGCGCCAAGGCCAGCAAGGTTGCGCCACTCACGCGAATACCCTTATCAGGTGTTACGCCATCTGGATGGGTGTCAGGTGTTGCGCCACCAGAAACAGGAATCGTTAAGGCATTTTCAGGAAAGTACTGATAAGACTGCTCAGCATCAACACCGCTACCGTCGCCGCATCGTGTGAAATCAGGCAGCAACCCCAATGCATCCAGTAGCTGTAATTCAAACCCACGTAGCACAGCTTCGATCTCAGCAGTTACGCCCTGATCGGCCCCCGATGCCGCAAGATTCGATAGCGCCAGCGAATAATGTGCAAAGAGTTCAGGCATAGGTTGCGACTTACCCACCAGCCTTAATACCAATTCATTAATGTAGTAACCACAGGCCAGTGCGCTGTTGCTCATGTCCAGTGCTGGCCCACTTTCCTCTATACCGGTCAATGTGTGTAGATCACCCTGGCCTGCTACCCAGGTGAGTAACAAAGGACGAAAAGGCTGATACAAGGCGCGAGTGCGTGACTTTGCACTACGCGCACCACGTGCTACCAAACCAACACGGCCTTGCTCCAGGGTAAAGCTATCGACAATGAAGCTCGTATCGCGAAACGGCGTGTAGTGCAGAACATAAGCTGCTTGTAAAACGGTGCCAGCGCCCTCAGCACTACTCACGGGTTTTCATAGCCTAACGATCGCAAGGCCCGATCATCGTCCGCCCATCCTTCCTTGACGCGTACCCACAGCTGCAGATAAACCTTGGTTTCAAAGAGTGATTCCATCGATGTGCGAGCACGTTGCCCGACCTCTTTCAAGCGTTGCCCGCCCTTACCGATAACAATTCCCTTTTGACTGTTCTTGTCGACCCAGATAACCGCCCCAATACGCAGTAATTCTGGCGTGTGTTCAAATTGTTCAATTTCAACACTCAGTGCATACGGCAACTCTTTTGACAATAAACGTGTTAACGGTTCACGTACTGCTTCTGAGGCCAGAAATCGCGACGATCGATCGGTCAGTTCATCTTCATCGAACTGCCACGGTGCTTCAGGAATAAATTTTTTGACGCCCTCCACCAGAGCATCAACACCCGCGCCTTTGCGCGCTGAAATAAGCACAACCTCCACCAATCGCTCGTGCTGGGGAAGTTTGTGCAGAAATGGCAGGAGATCTTCTTTTTTTGGAACCGTATCTATTTTGTTGACTGCGATAACAAAGGGTACGCCAGCATTCACCACCATTTCATAGGCTCGTTGATCATCTTCGTTCCAGACCATTGCCTGCAACATCAACACAATGACATTGACATCGTACAGGGCATTGGATGCAGTACGGTTCAGAACCTGATTAAGTTTCTGTTTTCCGTTTACATGTATGCCGGGTGTATCAACATAAATAATTTGCGAGTCATCGGCGGTGCTAATACCCAGAATACTGTGGCGGGTTGTTTGTGGCTTGTGCGCAGTGATGCTGAGCTTTTGACCAATCAGTCGATTCATCAAGGTCGATTTACCCACATTGGGTCGGCCAGCAATTGAAACAACACCACAATAAGTCATGGTAACAACGTCTCTAAGTTTTCAAGAATATCAGCAGCGGCCGCTTGCTCAGCCTTACGGCGGCTAGAGTCTGTTGCCACCACTGATACATCGTGCGACGGGATATCACAGCGCACAGTAAATTTAAGTTCGTGCGATTTGCCTGTGGTCTCAGTTACCGTGTAATCAGGTCTGGGCAGTGCACGCCCTTGCAGGAATTCCTGTAACCGTGTTTTCGGATCTTTAAGCTCGGATGACGGTGGCAAGGTATGTACGCGATCCCCGTACAGTGACAGCACTAGCTCGCGAGTGATGTCAAAACCTGAATCGAGAAAGGTCGCACCAATCAATGATTCAACGATATCTGCAAGTATTGAAGCGCGATTGAAGCCACCACTTTTCAGCTCACCAGAACCCAGGCGCATATAGTCGCCTAACTTCAATTCGAGAGCGATTTCAGCGAGCGTACTTTCTCTGACTAGGCTTGCCCGGAGTCGACTCAAAGCGCCTTCATCTTCATCTGGATGCCGCTCGAACAGTTCGCGCGCTATGACAAAGTTGAGAAAACTGTCGCCAAGAAATTCAAGGCGCTCATAGTGTGGGTGCCCACTTGAGCGGTGAGTCAGGGCTTCGAGGTAGAGCGCCTCATTGCTCGTCGTCAGGTTCAGCGCATCAAGTAACTGAGCGACCGGCAGATAAACATGTGCCGATGGCGTGACAGATTTTTTCGGGGAGCGAGAACGAGACATGTCGGCACTTTACCAGTGCCGGCACATCTTATGGGAATCTACGTGCTATCAGCAGGCTGCTCGCGAGCGATTAACGAACCATCTGCAGGCTTTCAGCGAGCTATTCGCCAGCGATATTATCGAACGCCGTGACAACGTAAATATTCGAGAACAGATTATCGCGCTTCTCGTACTTGACGTGTACATTCCAACCGCGATTACCGTCTTTAACCAACTCGATAGTATCTTCAGGCTTGAGATCCCACAAACTGTTGGTGCGGAATGCGCCGTTCAAGTGAGAGTAAATCTTGGCCTTGGATTTAGTTTTCATCAGTTCAGAATTGGTTGCTGCATCCGACGCTATCTTTTGCACAGTCCAGTTCTCGAAGTAATTTGGACCAACCTTGAAGGCAAACAGCCCAATAAAGACAGACACGCCCATGATGACTAACATCACACCAATAGACATACCTTTTTGACGGCTACGAGTTCCGGCTTTCGCGATATTGTTATGACGAAACGATGTGCTCATTGAATACTATCCCCAAGTCGGTTCCATTGGACGCCACCTCGCCAGTGCATCCAGATGTATGTTGCTTTACCCACCAGGTTCGCCTCAGGTACAAATCCCCAGAATCGGCTGTCATTACTGTGGTTGCGGTTATCACCGACCATAAAATAATGACCTTCTGGAACTGTTACTGTCTCTGCTTGGCCTGAACCACGGTAAGAAACCAGAATGTCATGGTTCACATCACCAAGCGCCGCTTGAGTCCGATCACCACTGACTGTTCTATCGTCCACATCGAGATAGGAGTAAGGGGTTGCACCGGAAAGGTTGACGGGGACGCCATTCACGGTAAGGTTTACACCTTGAAATGTGATGGTGTCGCCAGGAAGCCCAACAACTCGCTTGATGTAATCGAGTTTTGGATTGCGAGGATATCGAAATACAGCCACATCGCCGCGCTCTGGCGCACCGCTGCCGAAGATCTTTTTGTGGCTCAGAGGCAGACGCACGCCGTAGCTGAACTTGTTGACCAGAATGAAATCACCGATCAGCAGAGTCGGCACCATCGATGCTGAGGGGATGCGAAATGGCTCAAACAAAAACGAGCGCAGCACCAACACGATCAGAAGTACCGGAAAGAACGATTGCGCGTACTCGGTGAGCAAGGGTACCTGGGCCGTATCACTTCTGAGCGCAGTTTTTCTTTTGCGCGCAAAGAACAGCGCGTCTATCAGCCAGATAAGACCCGTAACAGCGGTCCCGATAACCAGAATCAGCGGGAAATTCAGTTTGTCGACAAGACTAGTGGGCATCTAATATGACTCGGTCCAGGTGAAACGTTAGTTTCGGTCACTTTGTAAAACAGCGAGAAAAGCTTCTTGCGGAATCTCTACCTTGCCGACTTGTTTCATCCGGCGCTTACCGGCCTTCTGTTTTTCAAGCAGTTTGCGTTTTCGGGAAACATCGCCGCCATAGCACTTGGCCGTTACGTTCTTTCTGAGAGCCTTAATGGAAGAGCGAGCGATGATGTGGGCACCAATGGCGGCTTGCACAGCCACTTCAAACATCTGCCGTGGAATAATGTCTTTCATCTTCTCGGCAAGTTCACGGCCACGGGCTTGTGATCGATCCTTGTGAACAATACACGCCAGCGCATCGACCTTGTCACCGTTGATGAGGATATCGACCTTGACGAGATCTGCCTTCTGGAAACATTTGAATTCATAGTCGAATGACGCATAACCTTTACTGACTGATTTGAGACGATCGAAAAAATCGAGTACCACTTCAGACATCGGTATTTCATAGGTCATCGAAACCTGGCGCCCAAGATACTGCATGCTCTTCTGCACGCCGCGCTTCTCAACGCATAAGCCGATCACATCGCCGACATAATCTTGCGGAAGCAAAATATTCGCGACGATGATCGGTTCGCGTATTTCTTCAATAACATTGACCATCGGTAGTTCTGATGGATTATGGATATAACTGAGATCACCTTTGGTATCGAGAATCTCGTACACCACTGTGGGCGCCGTTGATATCAAGTCAAGGTTGTACTCTCTTTCCAGACGCTCCTGAACGATTTCCATATGCAGCATGCCAAGAAAACCGCAACGAAAACCAAAGCCGAGTGCGGTCGACGACTCAGGTTCAAAATGCAGAGCCGCATCATTCAGGCGTAACTTCGACAAGGCTTCGCGAAAGGCTTCATAGTCATCACTTTCGATAGGAAACAGCCCAGCGAAAACTCGCGGCTGAACTTCCTTAAAGCCTGGCAGTGGTTCCGCTGCAGGCTTTTGCGCCAGGGTTATCGTGTCGCCTACGCGTGCAGCTTCAATTTCCTTGATGCCGGCGATAATAAAACCAACCTCCCCAGCTGATAGAGAATCACGTGTTTCCCGCTTTGGTGTAAACACGCCAACATCGTCTGCTTGAAAGGTGCGACCCGTTGACATGATCTGAATTTTCGATCGTCGTTCAATAGTGCCCTCGATGACGCGAACAAGCGTGACAACACCCACATAGCTGTCAAACCAGGAATCAACAATCAAAGCCTTTGCTGGTGCATTTTTATCACCCTTTGGCGGTGGTATGCGCTCAACAATTTGCTCAAGCAATTCGACAATACCGACACCTGTCTTGGCACTGGCGTGCACGGCATCGTGCGCATCAATACCAATAATCTCTTCAATTTCGTCAACCACGCGATCAGGATCAGCGGCGGGTAGATCGATCTTGTTTAATACCGGGACCACTTCGAGATCTTGCTCAATCGCGGTATAGCAATTGGCAACACTTTGAGCTTCAACACCTTGCGAGGCATCGACAACGAGCAAGGCGCCCTCACAAGCTGACAGTGAGCGCGAGACCTCATAGGAAAAATCCACATGGCCAGGTGTGTCGATAAAATTAAAGTGATAAAGCTCGCCGGACTTTGCGGTGTAGTTCAGCGAAACGGCCTGTGCCTTGATCGTGATACCTCGCTCCTGCTCCAGATCCATGGAGTCGAGGACCTGCGCCGACATCTCGCGCTCACTCAAGCCGCCACAGACCTGAATGAAGCGATCAGCCAGCGTCGACTTGCCATGATCAATATGCGCGATGATCGAAAAGTTTCGGATGTTCTCTTGCATCGCGGGGGATGGGTATCTTCGGTTTTTTTAGCTTGGGGTATTGTAGCTTGCAAGAAGGCCTGTAACGGCTTTCAGGTCGAGAAAATGCGTCGATAGGACTTGATCGCCAGAAACCAGTACTGGCACCTGATCATTGTAAATACGCTGCAATTCCGGATTGTCATCAATATCGATGCGATTCAGTCGAAAACTGCCCGCAGGCAAAAGCTCGTGCAGCTGCCCCTCCATGTCTTCACAAAGATGGCAGCCCTCGCGAAAATACAAGGTCAGCAAGGGTGCCACGAATCGCTTACTCGTCGATCTTGAGCGCTAGAAATACGGGTCCATCGCTTCGGTGAACCAGCACCGCAACCGATTTACGTCCTTCTAGTTCGCCCAGTACCTCGGCAAGATCGCTCGGCGAATCGACGGATTTGTTATCCACCGTTGAAATGATATCCCCAGCTACGATGCCGGCCTTATCGGCAGGACCATCAGGCTCGACGGTATCCACCAGAACTCCGCCTTTATCAACCCCAACAACAGTTCGATCCTCTTCAGTAAGAGGCTTGACCGTCAATTGCAGCAAATTCTCTGTTGGCGCTGTAGCGGTAGGGCGAATACTTTGACGAATTTGTTCATCACCTGGAAGCTCTCCGATATTGACCAGAAGCTCAACCTCCTCGCCATTTCGCATGACCATCACCTCTGCATCTGCATTTGCCGGTACCCGACCGACCAACGGTGGTAGCGATGAAGAACGCTCAATGCGTTTGCCGTCGAAATAGGTGATGACATCTCCCACTTGCAATTCTGATTGCGACGCCGGACCGTTATCGAGAATGCTGGTTATCAGCGCACCATGCGCTATCGGCATCTGTAAAGACTCCGCTAACTCCATGGTGACTTCTTGAATAATGACACCAAGCCAACCACGGGCTACACGGCCGTTAGAGCGAAGCTGTTGGCTGACATCCATAGCCATTTCAATGGGTATCGCGAATGACAATCCCATAAAGCTACCAGTACGACTGAAGATCTGACTATTGATGCCAATGACATCACCATCGAGATTGAATAAAGGTCCGCCTGAATTACCAGGGTTTATAGCCACATCGGTTTGTATAAAAGGGACATAGCTTTCATTTGGCAAGGCACGTCCAGTAGCACTGACAATGCCTGCTGTAACAGAAAAATCAAAGCCAAATGGTGAACCAATGGCAAGCACCCACTCACCAACCTCGAGCGCATCACTGTTGCCAATACTGACCGTCGGCAAACCCTTTGCGTCAACTTTCAACAAGGCGACGTCAGAACGCGGATCAGTGCCAACCACTGAAGCTGATAACTGTCTGCGATCATGTAAGCGAACCAACACCTTATCAGCGCCCTCGACTACATGATTATTCGTGAGGATAAAACCATCCTCACTGATGATAAAACCAGAACCCATGGCATTACTTTCAAATGGATTTCTAGGTTGTTGTTGTTCGTTGTAACGCTTGATCAAGTCATCCAAAGTTGGATCTTCAAGATCAGGGTTATCAGAGCCATCAGAATCAGAGTCCTCTCCAATGCCCTGTTGCGTGCTGATGTTCACCACTGCCATGTGGTTCTTCTTCACCAGGGAGGTGAAATCAGGCAGGCCCTCGCGAGCCATAGCAACAGATGACAAGCTGAATAACAGCGTCACGACAAGAGACAAGATTATGCGGTTCACGGCTATACCTCGACTAGGAGTCCGAAACAATATTGACTATACGGGCTTTAGTGTCACACAGACCCGTAGACACTCGACTATCAAGCTGCGGTGCCACCTTCTGCCATGCAAGGACCCCACCACAGAGACCCAGCAATCCACCCAAGGCCGCGGGCCAATCGTTTGAGGGAACATGTTCCTGCCACGCCGCTGCAAAACTACCCAGTAACAAACCCAGACCTAACCCCAGGATTGGCAGGCCAAACGCGATCAGTACAACGAGTAGCCATTGGCTACTGCTGTCGTCGGTTTCTATCGTGACACGCTGACCACGGAACACGGACAGTGCGGTCCGACATTGCAATTCGATACTACCCTGCCCGATAGTCAACAAACCGGCACCACAACCTCGGCCACGTGCGCATTGTCGGCAGCTTGAGATTTCTTTCAGGGTAACCGGAACGTGACGTTCCTCATTCGGGCCAACCAGACAATCAGCAGCGACTTCCGCCGTGTGCCGAATAGTCATAGCTCAATCTTGACCGCCTTGGCAATGGCCATAACAGTACTGGCGGGCACCTCACCAACGACAGTCACAAAGGCTTCGTCGAGACTCATGCCGTAAGCATTCATAGCGCCCATAGAGGATAAACCAGCAGCGTTCTCGTCCTGATCAGCAAGATTGACATGCTCAACATACACAGACACTGACGCCATCCCATCTGACACCATCACATGGCTAATTGGGTCGTCATTAATAGGCATCGTCCGGTAGGTTTCCGAGACTTCCTCATAACCTGCAGGAAGTGAATGAAAACTGACTCGATCAACCGCCTCTGAAGACGGGCTGCTTTTACTTATAAACGCTTCGAATCTTTCTGAGGCTTCAGTGGCTTTCGGTTCAATCCAGCTGATATGTTCTTGATCCGTATCAATGTCGAAACGTGATCGCTCAACATGTTTTGGATATTCTATTGAAGTGAACAACACCTGCTCTACTGCTTTGTCCGGACCATCAAGCAACTTGGAGCGAAGCAACATGTGAGTTTCTTTATCGATCCAGAAACGATACCCATAACGGAAATCATCGCGCGGCGTCACCTCTACAACATGTGTGGCACGCCCCGCCACACGATCAGCATCACCCAAACTGTAGGTATAACGCACGCTATCGGTGAGCGATGAAGTGACTTTCGGCAACAGATCACGAGGTTTGGACTTACTCAGAACCACGGATTCGGATCCTGGAAATATACAAGTTACCAGAGAGTGATCACGAATTACCTCACGTGCCTCGCCATCGAGTGAGGTCATCCGTTCGAGCTCACCCTCGTAATCGCTGGCATGCAATATATGCATCGATTTGAGACTCATACCTTGCATGTACACAAACGTACCTTCGTAATTCAAGGTTTGCAGCGCCAGGGACATAGCGTCGATCAGCGCGGTGGGATCGGCAGGAGCAACTGCTTCACCAGACGACTTATCGACATGAGCCTGCTCACCCTGAGTCAGCGATTCAACTGAGTCACTAGCCTGGGCATACGAGAGCGCGCCGCAGAATACTGCGACGGTCACGGTCACGATTTTTGGATATCGGTAATTCACTGACTGAAAGAGTAGGTCAATTGCGCCTAGTGTACTGCTTAAGGTGTCACAGCTTCATCGTATCCGACAAGGCGAGAGTACGGCAACATGCCTTCTCGAACCGTGGTCGGAGAATTTTCGATGTGGTCTGACAAGAACATATTCAGCCGATCTTCTGCTTCAACCCGCTCGGTGGACTCTGGCGAAACCCAGAATGCGCCTGTATTTGCGACAAATTCGACTTCTGGCAAAGGCACACCGGGTACCTGCTGTGAAAACGCGTCTTCAGCAGAAACTGCCGCCGGATCAGATTGCGCCAGTACTGGTGACACATCGTTACTACCGCCCTGCTGCAGACTATTCATACCGATGACGGTCACCATAGCAACACTCGCCGCAATGCCAAGACCAACCAGCCCTGTGCGCCACTTAGGCATCGCACCTAAGGTTTTGGCAGACTGGGAATTACCCGAAATGTTTTCATTTGCACCACCAGACAAGGTGGTGACATTTGAATAAACAGGCTCATCTACAATAGCCGCACTGATACGACTGGACAGTGCACTGTTGATATTGATTGGTTCATCGCGCATAACATCGCGAATCAAGTGGTAACGTTCCCACTTGGCTTTCAGTGCTTCATTTTTGCAAAGATCAGCAACACACTCTGATGGGTTGAGATCAACCCACTCACCATCCATCAAACGGGAAAGTTCGAGTCGATCTTCATCTTTTTGCGAAACCATAACTATCTACGCCTCTCATCGAGCAATGGCTCGAGGTTATTATCTATCGATTCACGAGCACGAAAAATGCGTGAACGAACGGTGCCGATGGGACAATCCATGGCAGTCGCAATTTCCTCATAAGACATACCTTCAAATTCGCGCAAGGTGATAGCCATGCGCAAGTCCTCTGGTAAAGCCTCAATAGAGCTTTGGATTACCGCGGCGATTTCGTCCGTCGCCATGACGCGCTCTGGCGTTGCGTTTTCACGCAGCGCTGCGCCACTATCAAACTGTTCTGCATCTGCAGCATCTATACCGGTATCGCTGATCTTGCGACCCATCGTTACCAGATGGTTCTTCGCAGTGTTTATGGCAATGCGGTACAACCATGTGTAAAAAGCACTATCGCCACGAAAATTTTTCAGCCCACGATAGGCTTTGATAAAAGCTTCCTGCGTGACATCTTGTGATTCGTGCATGTCATGCACATAGCGCGACACCAAGTGGCCGATCTTGTTTTGGTACTTGAGAACGAGCAGATCGTAAGCTGCCTTGTCGCCTCTCTGTACACGCTCAACGAGCGCCATATCGATCTCTTTGTCACTCAACTGCTTCGCTCCTCGAGCGACCGCGGTTGCCTGCGCAGAGTTGCTTTCCACGACCGTCCTTGCCGCGGGTGCTGGCACCACTTTCAGTACGGGAATCATAATTGAGCCGAATCCAGGTTAGCGCATAAGCGTTATGCAGCTTAGGACCCCAATTCTCGGTATAGTTCATAAGTCAAATGCAATTTTTTGTGTGCCGGTTCAAATACTGTCCGTAGTCAATCGCCGTCACAGTCCGGAGAATACCCATGTCTTTGCCATTAGTTCTGAATCCAGAAGCGCTCAACAACGCTCTCCAAGGGTATTTTGACACGCCGGCAGACGTTTCGGGTATACAACCGCCGCCACAGGTTCACATTGTCGATGTTCGGCCAGAAAACGATTTCAACCAAGCTCATATAGACGGTGCTGTGCGCCTTGACCCTGGCCTGCTGAATCGGGCCGAGCCACCAAAGGTGGGCATGCTGCCAGATCTTGAGACCGCCAACGCCATCATTCGCCAGATTGGTGTAAACCCCGGCGATTGGGTCGTCGCTTACGACACCGGCGGTGAAACATCCGCAGCGCGCTTTATTTGGGTTATGCATGCCTATGGCTTCGACAATGTGAGCTATCTCGATGGCGGTTTGCGAGCCTGGCATGAGAGCGGGTTCGGACTCGATAACGGCGAAGATGAGGGTCCTGATTCGCCTGGCACATTAGCACTCACATTACGTGGAGATAATGTCGTCGACGCTGGAAAATTGGCGACAGAACTTGACGATCCTTCCTTGCGACTACTTGATTCCAGAAGCGCTGCTGAATTTGCCGGAAGCGATGTGCGAGCCGCCCGCGGTGGACGAGTGCCTGGTGCAAAGCATCTTGAATGGACTGATCATTTCGACGAAACCGGTACGTTAAAAGACGATGAATTACTGGCAAGCGATTTCTCGGCTGCGGGCATAGATAAAGAAGACAAAATAATAGTCTATTGCCAAAGTCACCAGAGATCCTCTGTTACCTATGTTGCCTTGAAGCACTTGGGCTACAACAATGTGCGTGCGATCGATGGAGCTTGGTCCAGCTGGGGCAATCGGGATGACGTGCCAGTTGAAAGCTGATCAGGAGGTTTCTGACAGCTTCAGGTAATTGTCGTACCTCCAACGCGCTATCGAAGCATCGTTTACTTCTAACAGATCTTTCACCGCGCAGTCTGGTTCGGCTTTGTGAGTGCAGTTTGCAAATCGGCAGTTTGCACCAATAGTCGATAACTCACGATAACCAGCTCGCACATCATCAGACTTCAGGTGCGCCACCGAGTACTGGCGTACACCAGGCGAATCGATAATCACAGCCTCATCTGGTAAGGCATAACGAAACGTCACGGAGGTTGTGTGCGAACCAAATCCAGTTGCCGCTGATATAGCACCAACCCGAACATCCAGATCGGGAAGCAATTGCTGAATGATCGAAGATTTGCCGACACCACTTGCACCAACAAGCGCAACGGACTTGTTTTGCAACATGTCGATCAGTGGCTTCATGCCATTGTCAGTTTTTGTATCGATGATGACTGACGGGTATCCAAGCGCTGCATAGACGGCGATTAATTGCTCGTACTCCGCTAACTCTTCTGCCGAGTAACGATCAGCCTTGTTGATGATAATCATCGCTTCGATGCCGCATCGGTGGGCAGCAATGCAAAACTGATCAATCAATAGATGATCAATCCCTGGAGGTGCGGCCGATACAATGCCCAGATGAGTCAGATTAGCAGCCAGAGCCTTCATTTGACCGCGTCGATCGGCACGTTCTAGCACAGAGCTGCGCGGATGAAGTGCAACGACTCGCCACTGATCGCCCTCCAACTCGCACTCCACCAAGTCACCCGCCACCAATAGAGGAAGACTGCGCAGTGGATGTGCCTGAACCAGTTTGCTCTCGGAATCGGAACCCGGCTCAGGGCCGGACTCGGGACCGGACTCAGAACTGGAATCGCCTATTGGCTCTGAATTGAGCTCAACTGCAACCGTGGCATTAAAGTTGGCGACTACGTGCCCTATCGTCATCGAATTTCGGTCATGCAAAGCAGCTCTTGTCGTTGTGTGCTTGAATACTACTCTACTCGCACGACAGGCAAACAGGCTCTATGCCAGTAAGTGAACACAACCTGATTTGGGTTGATCTTGAAATGACCGGACTAGACCCGGAACAAGACACCGTGATTGAGATCGCTACGATCATCACCGATCCAGACCTGAACACCCTGGCAACAGGTCCGGTCATCGCGATTCATGCTGATGATGAACGCCTGGGTGCAATGGACGAATGGAACACCAGCCACCACACAGAATCCGGTCTCGTCGAGCGCGTGCGCAAGAGCAAAGACACGCTGGAATCAGCATCAAAAGATACGATCGACTTCTTGAAGCAATGGGTACCTGAAGGCAAATCACCCATGTGCGGTAACAGCATTTGTCAGGATCGACGATTTATGGTGCGTCATATGCCAAACCTGGAAGCTTACTTCCACTATCGCAATATTGACGTCAGCACTATCAAGGAGTTGGTCAGGCGCTGGAATATAACTGCTGGCATCGGTTTCAAGAAACAAAACACCCACCTTGCACTTGATGATATTCGCGAATCCATCGCCGAGCTTGTGCATTATCGCAAACACGTTTTCTCAATGTCGTGAAGCTGCTTGCTGAGAACTAATTGAGCGGTGTACGTTGAGAAAAAGCGACAGACAAGGTACCGCCATCAGCAAATTCAAGCTCACTGCCAATCGGTACGCCACGGGCTATCTGCAGTACCGTTACTTGATGCCTTGACGCCATCTCACCGATGTAACGTGCGGTAGCCTGACCTTCAATTGTGGGATTGGTGGCCAGTGTCAGTTCATCGATACCGCCATTTGCAAGGCGAGTTTCGAGAAGATCCAGACCAAGATCCTTCGGGCCTACTCCATCGAGCGGTGACAGATGCCCTAACAACAAGAAGTAACGACCACGATAGTCAGTGGATCGATCGATAGCGAGCACATCGGCCGGGTTTTCGACAACGCAGATCTGTGATGAAAGACGCGCTGGATCAGAGCACCAGCGACACAATTCATTCTCGGTAAAAATGCGGCAGTCCTTACAATGCTGCACCCGGCTCATCGCTTCAAGTAAGGTCTTACCCAAACGAGACGCGCTATCACGATCACGCTGCAACAAGTGCAAGGCCATACGTTGCGCTGACTTGGGTCCGACTCCCGGCAAACAACGCAAGGCGTCGATCAGATCTTCAAGGAGTCCACTTGAGGCCATTGTTATAAACGATTGCTAGAACGGTAACTTCATGCCAGGAGGCAGTTCCATGCCACTGGTCAGACCACTCAAGCGATCCTTGGATGCATCAGCAAGACGATGCGATGCATCATTGACCGCAGCGGCAATGAGATCTTCGAGCATTTCTTTGTCGTCACTTTCGCCAAGCAGGGAATCATCAATAGTCACCTTGCGCAATTCATGTGCGCCATTCATCACCACCTTGACAAGCCCTCCACCACTTTGGCCTTCAATCTCCATTGTGGCAATTTCTTCTTGCGCCTTCTGCATATCTTCCTGCATCTTTTGCGCTTGTTTCATCAAATTACCGATACCACCTTTCATGACGATAACCTCTTAGAGTTTGGTAAAGCTATGTTGTAGAAATTAAGTTTCTTTTGAAACAGGTTCAATACTCGCTGCATCAAGTTTACCGTCAACCTGCTGTAGTAAATTCTGTACAAGTGGATCCTCATCAATCGCTACTCGTGCAGCTTCGAGCTCTGCAGCCTGTGCGGCTTCCTCAAGTCGTGCCGGGGTTTCCAACTCGGCTTGCGTAGTCTGGATTAGCAGTTTGAGGGTCTTGCCAGACCATTCATTGACGGCCGTTTGTAATCGTGAAGCAAAGCGTTCGGTATTTAGATGCGCTGCGTTCTCTTGCAGCTGCAAGCTGCATTGAGAGTCTGTTGCTGAAACGAACAGACAGTTGTTGGCCAATTGTCTTGGCATACCAGAAATATCGAGCTCTTTAACTATCTCTGGCCAGTTTTCCGCCGTGAGTGACAGAAGACTACTACCCGCCTTTGGTGCAGGAGTAGCTGGCACAACCCGCGTGTCACCACCTGCGTTGACATCACCACGCACGGCAAGTTTTGCAGTCTCAGCTGCTTGGATCGACAGGTTTGCAGAAGTCTTTGCTGACGTGACTGCTGAAGCTTCAACCTCAGGCTTGCTTGGAGTAGCGTCAGTGGGTTCCTGTAACGCGGCACGTGCGGCTTCGATACCTGAAGCCGTTGGCGGCTGACTTTGATGACTTGGTGGCGGCACAGCTTTAGGTGCATTGCCACTGGCAACAAGCTCAGACCCTTGAGGTGCGAAAGCGTGCATGCGCAACAAGGCCATATCGAATGCTTCACGCTGATCAGGGGCAAACGCCATATCCCGCCGTGCGTGCATGCCAATCTGATAATTAAGCTGCACAACGTCTTCTGCTATCGATTCACTTAGAGCAACTAGTTGTTCATAGCCTGGTGTCGTGTCTTCGACAGCATCCGGTACGCGTTGCAGTAAAGCAACGCGATGCAGCAAACTCATCATCTCACCGAGCAGTTCGCTGAAGTCAGGGCCGTACTCAGCCAGCGCATCGACTGATGCAAACAAAGCCTGAATATCCCCAGCATCAAGCAAGGTCAGGAGTTCAATCAGGCGCGTGGTTGACACACGCCCAAGCATGGATTCGACTTCGCTAACGCGCACTGCCCCTTCACCAAAGGCTGCAGCCTGTTCGACAAGACTCAGAGCGTCACGCACACTACCTTCTGAGGCTCGCGCGATCAGTTCAAGTGCAGGACGCTCGTTGTTTATTGATTCGCTATCGAGGATTTGCTGTAGGTAATCACAGAGTTTGACTGGCGCAATACGCTTGAGATTAAATTGCAAACAACGTGATAACACCGTAACCGGCACCTTTTGCGGATCGGTAGTGGCAAGCACAAACTTGACGTGCGCAGGTGGTTCTTCAAGGGTTTTCAGCAACGCATTGAAGCTGTGTGTTGAAAACATGTGTACCTCATCTATCAAGTACACCTTATAACGGCCACTGGCTGGCGCATACGGTACGTTTTCGAGAAGCTCGCGCGTTTCATCAACCTTGGTACGTGATGCCGCATCGACCTCAATCAGATCAAAGAAGCGGCCCGCTTCGATATCCTGACACGTCGAGCATTCACCACAGGGACTGGCGCTAACCCCGTTGGTCTCGCAGTTAAGGCACTTGGCCAATATGCGGGCGATGGTTGTTTTACCAACACCACGCATGCCAGTGAACAAATAGGCATGGTGCAAGCGATCGGTGTCGAGCGCATTACTGAGCGCACGCAACACGGGCTCCTGACCAAGCATGTCACGAAAATGCTGGGGTCGCCATTTACGCGCAAGAACCTTGTAGCTCATGGTTGCTGCCGGTCAGTATTGAAGGGTCTGTGCCCAGTGGTTTGGGTGGCATTCCGCACCAGCCGCATCCCGGCACCCGAATCCACTGCTGCCGCTGCTCCCTTCCGGGCCTGACGGGGTTAACAGTTTCTCGTCGCGAGAGTGCCGATACGGAACACCATAACCCGTCTATTGTCGCCGCTTAACACTAAGGCCGCAACCGATTTACGGGTATCTAATCTGTTTTTTCATCCAGCTGTCATTTTTAAGTACTAATGTCAGAATAATGAATCTACTGCCGACACGCGTTCCCAATAATGACTGACCGCATACTTGCGATTGAGGACGAACCCGCAATACGCGACATGGTGCGATTCGCGTTGCAACGTCATGGCTTTGAAGTACACACGGCAGAGTCGGTTGAGGAAGCTCGCAGTCTAATGAAGGACACGGTTGTCGACCTAGCTTTGGTTGACTGGATGCTGCCGGGTGCCAGCGGTCTTGAGTTTGTGCGTAGTCTCAGACGCGATGATCGCTTTAAAAATCTGCCAATCGTCATGCTGACGGCTCGCACAGAGGAAGTCGACGTCACCGCTGGGCTCGATGCCGGCGCTGATGATTACGTCACCAAGCCATTTTCGCCACGCGAACTGCATTCCCGCATCAAAGCGCTGCTCAGGCGCAGCCAGAATTTTGCCACCGACGAGGGAATTACCCGCGGGCCGCTGACGCTGGACACCAGTGCACACCGGGTAACCGCACAACGCACCGATGGGCAGTCCACTGGCGACCAGACCGAAATCACGCTCGGCCATACAGAATTCAAACTGCTCGCGTTTTTGATGAAAAATCCCGATCGTGTATTCACCCGCTCACAGCTTCTGGACAACGTTTGGGGCCCCGGAACCTTTATTGAAGATCGTACCGTCGATGTCCACATCCTGCGCCTCAGAAAGAGCCTGAAACCATTTGGCGCAGACACCCTAATCGACACCATTCGCGGCGCCGGCTACCGGCTTTTGGATCCCCCCAGCGACAGCTAAACATGGGGTACCATCGCGGCCATGGCCAAAGTCACCCAAGCAGCGAACGCCATTAAGCACCCGCCAGCCTCTTTGAAAAGAGAAGCGATGTGGCTCGGTGGAGGCCTGCTTGTAGCCTTTATGGTCGGTGCGCTGATTGGAATCCCCCTCCTGCTACCCGTCGCGTTTCTGTTCGGTTTCACCTGCTGGCTGATGGTGCGCATGGCGCATATTGTTCGTTGGCTGGAAACCGGTGCCAAGGTCAAGCAAGTGCCACCAGCCGTCGGCCTGACCGAAGCCATGGTGCACCACGTACATCGTGGGAGAAAAGACAGTCGCAAACAAAACAAACGCTATCGAGATGCGCTGGCACAGTTCAACGGATTGGCGTCGGAAATGCCAGACGCAACCGTGGTGCTCGATGAACTGAAACAAATTCGTTGGGCCAATTCCGCAGCGCGCCAGCTGCTAGGCATCGATCCCGAAAGCGATCGTGGACAGCGTATAGATAATCTTATTCGAGTCCCTGAATTTCGTGAATTTATAAATGACGCTGAAGGTCAAAGCGAAATTGAACTCGATGAACTGAACGGCAGCGATAAGACTCTGGCTGTCCGATACATACCATCGGGTAAGAGGATGACGGTTTTGATTGCCAGTGATATAACGCAGCGAGTCAGAGTTCGTGAAATGCGTAAAGCGTTTGTAGGTGATGTATCCCACGAATTGCGCACACCTTTAACCGTCATTCAGGGTTACCTCGAAATGCTCAACGAAATGGAGCATGATGATCCTTCAGTTTCAAACGCGCTGAAAGATGTGCGAACACAGTCAGATCGCATGCGTCAGTTAGTCGATCATCTCCTGGCATTGTCGAAACTCGAAGGTAACCCGCTTGAAGAGAGCGAGGGCGACAGTATCAATATGGCCTCGATGATCGGCTCGATGGTCTCGATAGTGCAAAAATCCGAACCCGAACATCTGTTTGAAGTCGACATCGATGACTCCCTGAACTTGCTTGGCTCAGAAAACGAAATCTATAGCGCCTGCCTTAACCTTCTAACCAATGCGGTTAAATACGGTGGCGATGGCTCTACTATCAAGGTTGCCTGGTATTGCCGTGAGGATGGAGCCCCGATTTACTCGGTGGAGGATAACGGACCAGGCATCGAGGCCCATCACCTGCCGCGATTAAGTGAACGCTTCTACCGAGTGGACAAAGGCCGATCACGCGATACTGGTGGAACCGGGCTGGGGCTGGCCATCGTCAAACACTCGGCGCAGCGCCATGGTGGCCAATTGGACATCAGTAGCACACCAGGCACGGGATCAATCTTCACGATAGAATTCCCGGCCTACAGGGCAAAAACGCACGAAACCGGCAATATCACGCAAATTTCATCATACCGATAGACAAAATAACCCCTAAACCCTCATCTGTAACATCCCTGTCATATTCGAACCCGATAATTTCCCTGTCTAGAAAAGACACTCTTTTCCTACACTCAATCTATTCAGAGATTACTCATGAACAAGTTACTTGTAGTCGCTTCATCAGCGTTGCTCGCGACCGGTATCGTCAGTCAGGCGCATGCACGTGACAGTATCAGTATCGTCGGATCATCGACGGTTTACCCATTTGCCACTGTGGTCGCCGAGCGTTTTGGCAAGACCACGGATTTCGCGACACCAAAAATCGAATCAACCGGTTCCGGTGGCGGACTCAAGCTTTTCTGTTCAGGTTTAGGTGTCAATTCACCCGACATCACAAATTCCTCTCGCCGCATCAAGGCCAGTGAGTTTGAAATGTGTCAAAGCAACGGAGTTGCCGATGTTATTGAGGTACTGATTGGGTTTGATGGTATTGCAGTCGCGAACTCCGTCAATGCCCAACAACTAGAAATGAGCACCACAGATCTTTTCATGGCACTGGCTAAAGATGTTCCAAACCCGGATGGTTCTGACTCATTAGTGTCTAACCCCTACAACACATGGCAGGACGTTAACAGCGATCTTCCCGCGATCAAGATCGAAGTGCTTGGCCCGCCACCAACATCTGGTACGCGAGACGCCTTCGTCGAACTGGCCATGGAAGGTGGTTGCAAAAAAATCGACCTCATCAAAGCGATGGACAAGGACGACATGAAAGCCCTTTGTCACACGATTCGTGAAGATGGTGCTTATGTCGAAGCCGGTGAAAACGATAATCTGATCGTACAGAAACTCGAAGCTAATCCGAACGCAGTTGGTATCTTCGGTTTCAGTTTTCTTGAGCAGAATTCTGACAAGGTACAGAGCTCAATCATTGATGGGTTTGAAGCAGATTTCGATGCGATTGCCGACGGCGACTACAGCATTTCACGTCCTCTTTACTTCTACGTCAAAGCACAGCACATCGGCACCATACCCGGTATCGAAGAATATCTTGCCGAATTCACCAGTGAAAAGGCGTGGGGCGATGATGGCTACCTTGCTGACAAAGGTATGATTCCACTCGGCGAAGATATGCGCGACGAAATCGCAGATCAGGTTTCAGGCCTGATGTCTCTCAAATCGATCGAATGATCCAACTGACATGACTCTGACCTCTCTGATTGTTGTAACACTTGCGCTCACATTCCTGAGCTTTGTGTACGGTCGCCGCAAAGCCGTTGCGGTGGCCGGCAATCAGGGGCTCAGTAATATGCACTCCCTGCCGTCTCACTACGGCATGATGGTGGCACTGTGGTGTGCCCTTCCTGCTCTCGCCATCATCGTTGTCTGGAAGTTGATCGAACCCACTGCCGTCAATAACTTACTCAACGACGCGATACCATTAAACATTCAACAAGCAGGCGATAAATCGGTCGAACTCTATCGCAACGAGCTTGGCAATATTTTAAATAGTGGTGATATAGCCGCAGTCAGCGATCCTGAAAAACAATTTGCCGCACAACGTTTATCTGATCTAAGGCAAACCAGTCTTTATGCACTTATAGTTCTTGTGCTCGCAGCAGCCTGCGCAGGAGCGGCACTCGCGCTCAAACGTATCAAACCCAACACGCGAGCCAGAGTAATTGTCGAACGAATCGTGCTTGGTTTTCTGATCGCCTGCGCGTCTCTGG
This sequence comes from uncultured Granulosicoccaceae bacterium, assembly GCA_964594905.1. GTDB lineage: Bacteria > Pseudomonadota > Gammaproteobacteria > Granulosicoccales > Granulosicoccaceae > Granulosicoccus. The sequence continues at coordinate 79,647 of CAZQOI010000002.1, read as the reverse complement.
CAATCCTGACCACCATTGGGATTGTGTTATCCGTCTTTTTTGAAGCAATGCGTTTCTTTCAGCAGGTTGGGTTTCTTGAATTTGTTTTGGGCAGCAAATGGAGCCCACAAACAGCCATTCGCGCCGACCAGGTTGGCTCTTCTGGTGCCTTTGGTGCAGTACCGTTATTTGTCGGTACCCTGCTGATCTCAGCCATTGCGATGGTGGTAGCAGTACCATTTGGTCTGATGTCAGCGATTTATCTAGCCGAATACGCATCAAGAACCACGAGAAACATCGTTAAACCTTTGCTAGAAATTCTCGCCGGTATCCCTACCGTTGTTTACGGTTTCTTCGCAGCACTGACAGTGGCCCCAGCGATAAGAAATTTTGGTGAAAGCATCGGTTTGAGCGTGTCATCAGAAAGTGCTTTGGCAGCGGGCGTTGTTATGGGCATCATGATCATTCCTTTCGTCTCGTCACTGTCGGACGATGTCATCACCGCGGTGCCGCAAGCCATGCGCGATGGATCTTATGGACTTGGTGCAACACAATCCGAGACCGTCAAAAGCGTTGTTATTCCGGCGGCCCTACCTGGCATTGTTGGCGGAGTATTGCTGGCTGTGTCCCGCGCGATCGGCGAAACCATGATCGTTGTCATGGCAGCGGGTCTAGCAGCTAACCTTACCGCTAACCCACTTGAGGCGGTCACCACAGTCACCGTGCAGATTGTTACCTTGTTGACTGGCGATCAGGAGTTCGACAGTGCAAAAACACTGGCAGCATTTGCATTAGGCTTAATGCTGTTTGTAGTGACCCTGGTACTCAACGTCATTGCACTCAAGGTTGTGCGTCGCTATCGAGAGCAATACGAATGAGCAGTACTACCGACCAAGTCAAGAAGTCGTTGGCGCGGCGTTATCGCGCTGAAAAACGTTTTCGCGCTTACGGCATCGTCGCTATTGCCGCGAGTCTGAGCTTTCTGGTGTTATTGATTGGCAGTATTGTCATTAAAGGTACACCTGCTTTCACCCAGACCTTCATGAAAATTGATGTCGCACTCGATGCTGACACATTGGGTCTTTCAGAAAACCCCAGTGCCAAGGAATTGCGAAGAGCAGACTATGGATCTGTAATAAAGAAATCCATGCGTGAACTTTTTCCTGAGGCAAAAAAACGCAAAGAGAAAAAAGCGCTTTACCAATTAGTGAGCACTGGTGCTGAGTACCAGATTGCTGCAGAGGTTTCAGCCAATCCAGCACTTATCGGCACAACCCAAAGCTTCTGGGTGCCTGCCGACGACGAACTTGGCGCAATCATAAAGTCGGGTGCCAATCTATCTGACCCTGATTCCATTGTGACTCGCATGAGTGATCAACAAATCCAATGGACAAAGACACTTAAAGAATCGGACGCGCTAGACGTACGCTTCAATACAACCTTTTTCAAAAATGGCGACTCTCGAGAACCGGAACTTGCCGGTATTCGTGCCGCTTTGATCGGTTCTGCTTTTACCTTGCTGATCACGTTTCTTTTGTCGTTTCCGGTTGCTGTCGCATCGGCCATTTACCTTGAAGAATTTGCACCGCAAAATCGTTGGACTGATTTTGTCGAAGTCAATATCAACAATCTAGCGGCTGTGCCATCAATCGTGTTCGGTCTCTTGGGCCTTGCCGTATTTATCAATTACTTTCATCTACCGCGCTCAGCGCCCATCGTTGGTGGCATCGTTTTATCACTGATGACCTTGCCGACCATCATCATCTCCAGCCGAGCAGCTTTGAAATCGGTACCGCCGTCTATTCGAGAAGCGGCACGTGGCCTTGGCGCGTCCCCATTACAGGTGGTTTTTCACCACGTTTTGCCGCTTGCCATGCCAGGTATCCTGACCGGCACAATCATCGGCCTTGCCCAGGCACTCGGCGAAACAGCGCCGCTACTGATGATCGGTATGGTTGCCTTTATCGTGGATATTCCAACTTCAGTCATGGATCAGGCGACGGCGCTACCCGTGCAGGTGTTCTTGTGGGCCGACAGTCCAGAACGCGCCTTTACCGAGAAAACCTCGGCCGCGATCATGGTGTTGTTAGCTTTTCTTATTGTTATGAACGCAATCGCAGTGTTTCTGCGAAAGAGGTTCGAACGTCGATGGTAACCACCACCCTACAAGACGATATACTCAAGCCCCCAACCCGACAGATGCCCATTGTGGAAAAGAGTGCTGCCGAAGAGGCCTTCGAGAAACTGACTGAGACAGTCGGTACGGTCACAGTCGATGATCCGAAGATGACGACACGCAACGTCAATGTGTTCTATGGGGAAAAACAGGCCATCTTCGACGTCGATCTCGATATCGGCAATAACGAAGTTGTGGCGATGATCGGGCCGTCAGGCTGTGGTAAATCTACGTTCCTGCGTTGTCTTAACCGCATGAACGACACGATTCCAACTTGCCGCGTGACAGGCGAAATGTCACTCGATGGCGAAGACCTGTACGGAAAGGATCTTGACCCGGTATTACTTCGCGCACGCGTTGGGATGGTATTTCAAAAGCCTAACCCGTTTGCCAAGAGCATCTACGACAACGTTGCCTATGGTCCGCGCATTCACGGTCTGGCTGCAAACCGCGCCGAGCTCGACGATGTCGTCATCGATAGTTTGAAAAAAGCGGGTTTATATGATGAAGTCAAGGATCGCCTCGATGCACCAGGCACCAGCCTTTCCGGTGGTCAGCAGCAACGTTTATGCATTGCAAGAACCATAGCGGTTAGCCCTGAAGTTATTTTGATGGACGAACCCTGCTCAGCACTTGACCCAATAGCAACCGCACGTATTGAAGAACTGATTGATGAGCTACGACAAAACTACGCCATTGCCATAGTGACTCACTCTATGCAACAGGCGGCTCGAGTCTCGCAACGTACCGCTTATTTCCACCTTGGCAAGCTTGTTGAAGTTGGCGATACCAACAATGTGTTTACCAATCCACAGCACGAACTGACAGAAAACTACATCACTGGCCGGTTTGGCTAGCCGAGTCGGCTAACCGTTTCGGCTAAGTTTGCACGCAACTAGGCACCCGCCAGGATCTTCATGGACAAGCTGCACCTCGACCAACACATCTCTCAACAGTTCAACCTTGAACTAGAGGACATTCGTAACAAGGTACTCAGCATGGGTGGCCTCGTTGAGCAGCAGGTCAGTAAGGGATTGCGAGCACTGCTCGAAGCGGATATCGACCTTGCAAATGAAGTGGCCCACGCTGACCACGAAGTCAACGCACTCGAAGTCGAAATCGATGAAGAGTGCACGCAAGTGTTAGCCAGACGACAACCAGCTGCCAGTGACCTCCGACTGGTCGTGACTGTTATCAAGATAATTACCGACCTTGAACGTATCGGTGACGAAGCCGAGAAACTGGGTCGCTTTACTCAGGAATTAACTGAAAAAGAAAAAGCACCAAGCTATCGCAAGGAGCTACGTCATCTCGGTGAACTCGTCAATAAGATGCTGCGTGATGCACTGGATGCTTTTGCAAGGCTAGATGTTGATGCCGCTATCGAGATCGCTTCACGTGACAACGAAGTCAACCGCGAGTACGAAACACTTGAGCGACTGCTTTCGACTCACCTCGTTGAAGATCCGCGTCAGGTTTCACGCCTGTTCAAGATAACCTGGTGTGCCCGCGCACTCGAACGCATTGGCGATCACTCGGTGAATATCTGTGAATACGTGATTTATCTGGTCAAGGGGCGCGACATCCGCCATACATCTTTTGACCAGATAAAAAAGGAATTTCTGGATTAGCGACCTGAATTAACGGCGACGCAAAAACACAAAGCCGAACAACAACAGAAACGCGTAAGAAGCCCCACCACCTGCAGAACCCCCGCTTAAGCCTGTTGAACCAGGATCGTCTTCGGGTGGCGTCGACTGATCATTATCGGCAATTTGCACGTCCTCACCAACAAAGCTTGCTAACCAAGGTAAAAAACTGGGTACGTGTGTGTACACACCTGGAAAGTTCGGATCACCACAACCATTACCAAAACTGGTGACACCCACCTGTTCCAACGCGCCGTTGATATTGGCATACAAAGGACCGCCACTATCAGCTTGACAGGTGTCCGCACCACCTTCTTCTATAAACCCTGCGCAAAACATCGTTGGTTGAATCAAGCCGCGATAAGACTCGGGTGCATTGCAAGCACTGCGTGACACAAACGGCACCGCAGCTGCACGCAAATCGATGGGAAAGAGGCGTCTGTCATTCTCATCGATTTCGACGGCACCCCAGCCTACAATGAAGGCAAAATCTCCAACAAGCCTGTCTGCGTCACCAGTGAACAAGCTCGCCGGCGGACTCGTGAGATCCGTGGCCACTTCAAGTAAGGCAATGTCGTTGTTATAGTCTGGAATTGTTTGACTGACGTAGGACGGATGCGGAATGACATTAACCACGACGTGCTCTGTGCCTGCGTTAGTGTCACGTAACTCTGTTGCCCCTTCAAGTACCAGAATTTGATCAGCTGGGGTGACTGTATTGTCGATTGTGTGTACGCAATGCGCTGCAGTCATGATCCACCGAGGAGCGACCACGGTTCCCGCACAAAATTGCCGATCAAACACTGTGAAGTTTTGCGCACCGAGCAATGCAACAGTCGATGGGTAAGTACTGATAGGCACACGTTGGCCATCAATGATGCGTTGACTAAACGTTGATTCGCTGGCTTGAACAGTTGAGACAGCCAGCGACAGGGAAATTGCTGTCAAACTCAGTCGATGCAAGTAGCGGTGCAGTATGGTCATATTAAGTTGAGTCCATCCTAGGTGGGCGATTACGCGCCTTTTCGACAGATTGCCATATTCACACGCGGTACGAACGTGAACCAACAATACTATTCGAACAGTTTTGGGATTCTTGACGCCAGTTCAAAATCGATCAGCTGTACCGAGTCGACCTGTAATCTCACCTGATCAGGACCCTGCGCCCAATTTTCATCGCGTCGTTCATAGTGAGCGTCCAGAATCGACGCAGTATCATCAGCGTTGACGTCAACGTCCAAACGCACCAACTGCTGATCAATAAAAAACACGGTAACTGATGAGGCATTCATTGCTGGAAGCTGCATAACGCTTTTGTCTGTGCTGTCCGCTGGCGCGCTTGCTTGCAGGGACTCTAACTCAGCAGGCGATAGCGTACGAGTGCATCGCTCTTGCAGGAACGCCCGTTTAGAACCTATCATCGCCACCCGCTCGCCTTGGCAATCAAAGTTATCAAGGTTAGCTAATTGCATCGCCTTCATTACATCCTCACGCGACTGTCCAATACGAACGTCACTTGCGCCGATAAGCACACCGGGACGCAAGCTACTTTGGTTCTCCAACGTCATTGATTTCACCTCGGTAATCACCTTGGACTTTGCATCAACGCCATTTTCAGGTGCTTGCGATGACGCATTACTGCTGACGCAAGCCGATAGGAATAGGCTCTTGATCAACACAAAGGCAAGCAAAAACAAGCTGGCAATTGAAGCCCCGGAAGACGATTCAACAAATTGCTGATTGTTGGCCCGCGGTATATTAACGCCCATTGGTGGATTCGGTTGATCCGGCACCGTAATAAAATCTGCCAACCACGGGATGAACGAAGGGATATGGGTATAGATACCAAAGAAATTCGGTTCTGCACACCCTTGACCAAAACTGGTGATACCAACCTGTTGTATGACGCCATCGATCTCGCCAAACAATGGTCCACCGCTGTCACCAACACACGTGTCAACTCCACCCGATTGAAAACCTGCACACGTTAGAAAACCAACGATATACCCATCGTAGGATGCTGGCGCATTACACACATCTCTTGACACGAAAGGGACACTGGCAACACGCAAATCATCCGGATAAACCGCTGTCGCTTCACTGGCAAATGAGGTAGCCCCCCAACCGGCAATCCACCCGTTCTGACCAACTAGCGTTTCACTGTCGCCAACAAATAGATTTACCGGGGGCGCATCCAGTTCGGTTGCTAGTTCCAGCAAGGCGATGTCGTTATAGGATGCCGGTACAGAGTGATCGTATAAGGGATGCGAAAAAATATTAACCACAACATGCTCCTGCGAGATGGGTTCAAACCGCAAGTCGCTAACACCCTCAATAACGCGAACACTGGTGTTGCTGATGACATTGTTAAACGAATTATGAATACAGTGAGCAGCAGTCATTACCCATCGACTGGCGACAACTGTCCCGCCACAAAACTGCCGATCAATTGCGGCAAAGTTTCCTGGACTAACCAAGGCTACGACGGAGGGCCATTCGGAAGTTGTGGCCGGGCGACCACCGATGATTCGTTGCGTGACATCAACAATTGCATTGATTCCGTTCGCAGACCCGATGTCGGTGTCGTCCGCAGAGGCAGCCCCGGCAGACAGCATCAGCTGCGCGAGAACAATCAACGCTACTAAAGCACGAAGGTTTCTACCAACAATACAAGATGCTAGATTTATCACAATATTTATATCGGCTGACCTCTCGTCCAGCCATAGCGTGGCACAGACGTTGTGTGACGTAGCTAATCATCCAGCCACGTTTCGATCAGGTAATCCGGCTAAATCAGTCGAGTGGGTGTCCCGGCATCAACTCATACGGATGCACCCAGCCCGGCAAGGCTTTGATACTTTCCAGCCATGCAGCTATGGCCGGGTAGTCTGCCCAATCCAAGCCCACGTCTTCAGGCCAATAAAGATACCCACACAAAGAGACATCAGCGATCGTACATCGTTCACCGACAACGAAAGGGGCATCTGTTAATCGTCGCTCCAATACGGCTAATGCTGCCTTGGTACGTTGACGAAGAAATTTTGTGACATCATTTTCTTCTTGCTTGGCAAATTGCAAAAGAAAACGAAGGGTCGCAAAGTTGCTGGTGAGCTTGTGATTGTCAAACAGGATCCAACGCAAAACTTCGCGATGCTCAGGAACACTACCGGCATCGAACAACTCAAAGGTATCGGCCAGATAATCGAGAATAACGCCAGTCTGGCTGAGCTTCAGATCCTTGGCTTCGAGTACCGGAACCTCACCCATTTCATTGAGTTCGAGATACTCAGGTGTTTTGGTACCACCGTTAAAAAAATCAACGTGTTTAGGTTCCCAATCAGCACCACAAAGATTCAGCATCAGTGCCGCTTTGTAGGCGTTGCCGCTCTGGGCAAAACAATGCAATGTGTATTTCATGTCAACGACTTAAGCATGTGGAGTGCCTATCCGGGCTCGCGGAGAATTGGCGGAGAGAGAGGGATTCGAACCCTCGATACGAGTTACCCCGTATACCAACTTTCCAGGCTGGCGCCTTCGACCACTCGGCCACCTCTCCGTACCTGTATTGTAGCGTGTTAGCTCTCAGCGGTGCGGCTCAGGTTTCTGTCGTTCTACCTGGTGTGTAGATCGGTGAAGGAAACTGAGCCACATTGCCTTCAATATCGGCAATTTTTGGCGTTCCACGCTTTTCGACCGCATCGATTCGCAATACCGAGTGCATCGGGATAATGGTCTGCTGAACCCCATCAAACTCAGCTTTTAGTTTTTCTTCGCCTGGGTCCACAACAACTGTTTTTTGTGTATCGAAAACCAATTCCTCAATCACCACAAAACCGTACAGATCGCCCTGATAGACAGAACGCGCATAGATTTCGTAAACCTTATCCTGGTTAACAAAGCGAATGCGATAGAGATGTTCATCAGTCATAGGAATAGTTTACGTGACTAGCGACGGCGGCGTTGCTTTTGCGCACGGCGTTTTTGCCGCGGATGCACTGGAACAACGCGAAGCTTTACAGACGGATCCGCTTGCATACCCACGGCTTTAGCCAAGGAGGACGCATCGCCCGGTGTCATTTCGTGAAGTTTGCCACGCGCCAACCAGCGAGGCAGAGAAACCGGCCCATATCGGGTGCGAATCAGACGACTGACTGTCAGCTCTTGCGATTCCCAGAGTCTTCGAACCATTCGGTTGCGCCCTTCTTTCAAGGTAACGCGAAACCATTGATTGCTGCCATCGGTCTCTGCCTCCGCGGTCAGTTTCTCAAAGCGCGCTGGTCCATCATCAAGTTCAACACCATTGCGTAGTCTCTCGATGACCTCAGGACCGACGCGGCCATTAACGCGAACGGCGTAGTGGCGTTCCAGATTTGAAGATGGGTGCATCAGGGTATTGGCTAATTCGCCATCATTGGTCAGCAGTAACAGACCCAAGGTGTTGATATCAAGCCTTCCGACGGCAATCCAGCGACCATGATGCAAACGTGGCAAATTGTCGAACACGGTTTTTCGATGCACAGGATCGTCGCGACTGGTGACTTCACCTAGCGGCTTGTGATATAGCAGAACGCGGCGAGTGTCCTGATCATCGGTGACGACGGTATAATTGAGTCCGCGCACGACCAAGTCATCATCCAGCGTGGCACGATCGCCAAGCTGTGCTGTTTTGCCGTTCAGACGAATTTCACCGGCTTTTATCCACGATTCAAGCTCTCGACGCGAGCCAAGACCTGTATTCGCGAGTATTTTCTGTAGACGCTCTGCCATACTGCCATTCTATGACAAACGAACAATCAGAACCTGAATTCAAATCGCTCAATATCGCAGTTCTAACCATTTCCGACACCCGGGGTGAAGCTGAGGATATCTCCGGCAAACGTCTGGTAACAGCACTGACTGAAGTTGGCCACACCTTGGCTGAGAAAGCGATCGTGCGTGATGATAAATATCAGATACGTGAAGTCTTATCGCGATGGATAAACGATTCCAGCGTTGATGCAGTATTGACTACCGGTGGCACCGGCATCACCGGCCGAGACGGCACGCCTGAAGCCATAAAGCCTCTACTCGACAAGGAAATTACAGGGTTTGGTGAAATGTTCCGGGTTCTATCCTACGAGGACATAAAGACCTCAACCCTTCAATCACGAGCGACCGCTGGTGTGGCCAATGCAACCTTTGTGTTCGTTCTGCCGGGCTCCAGTAGTGCCTGCCAGATGGCTTGGGATAAACTGATCTCGGAGCAACTCGACAATCGCACCCGCCCCTGTAACCTCGTGATGCTGATGCCCAGACTCAACGAGTAGACTCAAGGAGTGGTCGCAACGACTTGGTACAAGCATTAGGTGCAAATGCGACAAACCTTATAATTTGATCTCAACCAGTAGTTCATGCAACAACATCGTCGCGAATACTCCAGGCGCTAACGAAAACTGAAGTTCGCATTCATTATCTGACAACCAGTTTAACGACATATTCCTTGGTATCGCTCTGAGTGCTCTGCGATCCTGATCCAGTCGATTGCCGCTAAGCCCCTGACACAGACCTTGCCAACGAGCATCGGCAAGTGTGGTTCCTTCGAACTCGGCACACTGATCACTGGCCAAGGACTCTCCCCGCCCCCACCAAGGCCCCGATGGATGTACATCGTGCTTAGCCATACGTTCAAGTACTTCACCATCAATAGTATCGGGTACGAAAAAGCTCCGACTGCCATCAAGCACGAGTGGCTCACCCGGCATGGCAGAAGTCCACAAGCCTGCCCTGACTCGTGCGTCGCAAACTGCGTTGAACAAAGCACTTCTTGCCGCCGACAGATACAGGCTACGCTGCTGACGACTGACGCGTTTCTTGGGTTGTCGGAACCAGGCTTCAGCACGCTTAAGATTCTGTCCGCCAAAGCCAAATCGCTGTGGACCAAGGTAATTTGCAAACCCGTTTGCAGCCAGTTGTTCTACCCGTAAAGCAAACGCTGTCTGGTCTGCATCGTCTATCCATTCGATGTCTCTGAGCACAATACAAAATGTGTTGGCATCGTGAGTACTGTGACGGAGCTTGCGGCTGTGCCTTTGCACATCGAGGACAACTAACTCGGGGCCAAAAGAGGACAGAACATCACTATCAGCAATGTCAGCTGGTGTGCATACGCTGAACCATTGTTCGGTCACCGCCTGCTTGTCTTTCATACCGGAATAGCCGATATCGGCTGCTTTGACAGACAAGTGCTCTGCCAGTACAGCTACAACATCAGCAGTGTTAAGTCCGGTTTTCTGTATTCTCAACCAAACGTGTTCGCCATCGCCTGAGAATGCAATATCCAGTTCTTCGTAAACACGAAAATCAGCCGCTGTGTTTTTAATAGCGGCATGACAAAGCGGTTCACCATGAATGCGCGCGAGCGATGAAGTATTCAATAGCGCCGAATCATCACAACGCCTGCACCCATGATTACTGAGAATTTTGTGCGATAAACTTCTCGATCGCATTCATCGTAATAGGACCAGGATTGTTTCCTTTCAGCTCACCCTTCGGGTCAAACAGCAGATACGTCGGGGTACCGCGCAAGTCCTCTTCGGTCAACTGCTGGTAGGTAATAGCCGTACTTGGAAAATCCCACACGTAATTAGGGAAACTCGCCTTGTGCTTGCTCAGGTATTTATTAACCTCATCCAGCCCAGAGCGACCATCAAGCGCTACGCCAAATGCCTTAGCATCTGTATCCTTGTGCTTGTCATGAAATGCCGAGATAACGGCTTTCTGTTCCTTGCAAATATGGCAGGTCGACGCCCAAATCATCACCAAGGTCCAGCGCCCATCGGTTAGCGATGGAGGAGACTCCAGCAGTTTGCCTTCGGTGGTCAACATGCCATCGAACAACACTTCATCCTGGTTTCCAGCTGTTGCAGAACCCAAAACGCATAATGAAATTAGGGAAGTCAGAACAGCGAAACGGGTAAATCGTGCGTGCAACATGGGACAGGTTCTCGGGGTTCGGATGCCGGCTAAGATCCCTGAATGCATTTTAGGTTCCAGTTACGTAATCGATACTGACTGATACAACTGGTCAATTCGGTATTTACGTCACATTATGTAGTATGAATTGACCACCAGTGCGCGTGCAGGCCACGAATTGCACGAAGCTTGCGCGTGTTGTGATGTGACGCGTCAGTTTTATGGCGAGAAACCACCACGTAACCAAATAGCAGCTGTATTAACCGGTCAAGGGCCCAAACTAGTCAACGTGAGTCAGTTACTGCACAAGCTGCTTTTCATTGTTCTTATTGGCATGCTGGAAATGTCATTCAGCCATGCGGCAACTCGCCTGGTGATTACCGGTGCCCCTGAGGAACTCGAAGAAAACATACGGCTATCGGTGGGAAGTCCTCCCGCTGATGACGACGAGCGTGCGTTGCGCCGCTACACCAGAGCCCTACCTGAGCAGGCCGCTATAGCCCTTGGGGCACTTGGATATTTCGCGGCGGACGTGGATATAAAAACACGCAAAGCCGGCAACGACACCGAAGTACTTGTCGAAGTCACGCCAAACGATCCGGTGCGCGTCAATGTACTCGACATCTCCATACTCGGCTCAGCCAACAAAGACGGTCAGTTCATGCCGGTGCTTGGTAGTATTCCGTTGCGCAAAAACGCTGTGTTCCTGTCTGACGAATATGAACAGACAAAGTCGATCCTGATCGACAAGGCGCAGGATCTAGGGTATTTCGATTTCAAACTGGTTGAAAATGCAGTTCGCGTCAGCCGTGAACAGTTAACAGCCGATATCACTCTGGTTGTCGACAGTGGCGATCGTTACACATTTGGCGACATCGATTTCAGTCAGGAGACTTTCAGCGATGAATTTCTCAAACGCTGGGTACCGTTTGAACAAAGCGACCCCTACAGTTCCGGGCTCGTTGGCGAACTAACACAGAACCTCCAAAATAGCGGTTACTTCAGTAGCGTTAGAGTTACACCAGAATTTGATAAACGCTCAGTCAAAGCGGTTCCTCTCACGGTAGAACTCTCGCGCAAGGATGATAATCAAGTCGCGCTTGGTATTGGCTATTCCACCGATACACTGTTCAGGACTCGACTCTCCTGGGAGCGTCCGATTTTTAATCGCCATGGACACTCAGCTGAAGCGGAACTCGGTTTATCTGAGATACGCCAAACTTTTAGTGTTGGTTACCAGATACCGCGAAAAAATCAGCCTTTATACAATTACTGGGGGATCGACTATGGACTCAAGAATGAGATATTCGAACAAGACAACGAGAGTTTTTTAAGCACTCTGAATTTTCAGCGTGTCAGCCGTACAGCTTCACAATGGATAGAAGCACTGTTCATTCGCTGGGACCGAGAAACAACCACCACAAGCGGGGAAAAAGAACGTATCGACTTAGTTCTACCCGGTATCAGTTACTCGAGAACTCGTACCAAGGGGGCGCCATTTGTGACCTGGGGACAGGCAACCAGCTTCGAACTCAAAGGTGGTAGCGAGCGAGTCCTGTCTGATATCAATTTTCTCAAGCTTATCGGTTCCTATAAGTACCTACGTGAACTCATCGAGAAGCACACTGTTATCGCGTCATTTCAGTACGGCGCATTCACTTCTAATAAACTTGAAGATGTTCCCGTCACCCAACGGTTTTTTGCGGGTGGCGATAACAGCATTAGAGGTTTCCCGTTTCGTGAAGTTTCGCCGCGTAACACGGAGGAAGTGGCAATAGGCGGGCGCTATCTAGAAGTTGTCAATCTTGAATACAATTACCGTTTCCGAGATCACTGGAGTGGGGCTTTTTTCGTTGATGGAGGACGCGCATTTAATAATTTTGATACTGGATACAGCGTTGGCTCTGGCTTTGGCATTCGTTGGCAATCACCAGTTGGTCCATTCCGCGTGGATATCGCAACCCCAATAAGCGACAACGATACGGGCCCTGTGCGAGTGCACCTGTCATTGGGAGCGGAACTCTAGTGAAGCGCTTATCCAAATGGACTCTTCGAATCCTTATCGCGATAGTGATCCTTCTAGTGTTGCTGGTTGCTTGCGTGTACGTTGTCGCGGCGACCAACAAAGGCTTCGAACTCGCCAGCGCGGAAGCCATCAAGCGTATTGATGGGCTCGATATCACCAGCGTTGACGGAAATCTACAGCACGGCATCAAGGCAGGCGCTGTCAGTTTCGAAAACGAAGCAATGAGCATTGAAGCCAGTGGTGTTGATACATCGTGGCGCTTGTCCTGCTTGCGAAATCGTGAGTTTTGCCTTGACCATGCCATTGTCGATGAACTCATCATCAAAACCAAAGCAAGCGAAAAAGTAGACACAGCATCGGACGATGCGCCGATCACACTTCCGGCTATTAAACTTCCAATCAACGTAACCGCAAAAGAAATGTTGATCAAGCGCCTGCGGTTTCAGCCGCCGGGTGACGCTCCAGAACAGATTATCGACAATATCAAACTGGTTGCCAATACTCGTACAGAAGATGACATCAGCCAAGTTACACTGACAGAATTCAGTGCAGACTATCAACAACATCGCGCTGATATCAGCGGTACGATCACTCTTGATGGTGACTACCCTATCGCTCTTGTTATTAACGCTGCAGGGGTAGACGTCTTTGAAGATAAGGACGTGCAACTTAAGGCGACAGTGACTAACACAGTTGCTGATCTCAAGATAAACGCTGATATAACCGGGCTTGCGACGCTGAACATTAACGGAGATTTACAAGCACTCGAGAAAAAGCTTCCAGCTAATATTGCTATTAAAGCCGCTGAACTTGGCTGGCCACTGGATACGTTTGAACAAGCAAAACTTTCAAACACAGACATCACAGTGAAAGGCAATCTCGATGACTACGCGCTAAGTATCACAACCAATTTAAACGGTGAGCAAATACCCAATAGCAGCATACAACTAGCTGGACGTGCGAATACTGAACGCCTGACCCTTCCCGGTATTGGCATTGCAACGCTTGGTGGTGCAATCTCTGGCAGTGCAACGCTCAACTGGATTGAAGGTATAGCGTGGAATTCAGATATCGATATAGAAAATCTTGATCCAGCCTTGCATACACCTGAAATTACCGGTCAGCTCGACGGTAAAATCATTGCCACCGGCACAGTGGAAGACGGCAACTGGACCGTTGATGTTGAGCGTGCAAATGTTAAGGGCACTTTGCGTGAACTTCCGTTTGATTTGAATGCAAAGCTTGCAAAAGGGCTAGATAACGTCTGGATGCTGGACTCGTTATCGCTTGATAACAGCAGGAATCAGATTAGAGCAAACGGCATTGTCAGTGACCAATGGAAACTGGATATCAAGACAAGCTTGCCAGAGCTACAAAACCTGATGCCAGAACTTGCCGGTGGTTTCGATGCGAATATAGCGCTTCGGGGCCCTCTCAAAACACCTTCGGTAAAACTTGACGCGACATCTCAAGTCATCAAGTTCAATGACATTCTTGTCTCAGGGCTTCGACTTCAAGCAGATATTGCCGAGTTATTCGAAAAGGACAGCAGTGTGTCCCTGGCACTTGGCAAGCTGCAATCGGGCGAACAGGCCATCAGCAATACACGTCTTAAATTAAGCGGTGCTCGCGAGGAACACAAAATCACACTTTTCTCTGATGGACCGGAGCAAACGGCTATCAATCTCAAGGCAACAGGTGGACTCAACGACAGTTTCGATTGGCTAGGAAGCTTGCAATCTGTTGAACTGGAAGTCCCGGCTCACAACATCACTCTCGAATCTCCAACCAACCTTGAATGGCAGCAGGAAAGTAAGCAATTCGCTATCGACCCACATTGTTGGCGAACTGAAGAAACAAGCTTGTGCCTGGAAAATAAGGTGCTTGCTCTGCCGCAAGGTACCGCTGCTGTGTCACTCAAGTCGTACCCGCTTGAACGCTTGAACCCATTTCTACCCGCCGAATCCACCCTGAAGGGAATGCTTGAGTCCGATACAACCATTGCCTGGGGTGAGGATCTACCTGGCGGGTATTCAGTTACATCCACTACCCGCATCGACGCTGGTGGTGTCGAAGTTGTGGATCCTAACGATAACCTTATAAGCTTTAGCTACGACGATCTAAACCTCGATGCGACCATTGATCCAAATAACATTGACGCACGACTCAGACTCAAGTCCGACACACTGGGCAGCGCAGACTTCTCGGTTCAAATGAATCCACAGAGTGAAGAGAAACCAATTTCAGGAACCATTAATCTGTCAGGTTTTGACGTTGGCATTGCCAAAGCATTCCTGCCTGAATTTGATGAAATCGCCGGTAACCTTGATGCCAGCGGTGCCCTATCAGGCCGTTTGAGCAACCCACGTTTCGATGGCCGTTTCATTCTCAGCGATCCAGTTGTCAAATCAAGCACGCTTCCACTACCCATTACCGGCGGCAAGATTACAGCCAACGTTATCGGCAAACGCGCATCACTAGTCGGAAAGGTCGATAGTGGCAACGGCAACATCGCGGTTGGCGGTAACATCAATTGGCAGCGCCCTGAAGACTGGCTCGCCAACATCACACTGACGGGTCGGCAATTGACGATCGCACAGGATCCCGTGCAAAGCGCCACTGTCAATCATGACATTGTGGTACGCGCTGCGCCTGACTCGATTAGCATCAGTGGCGATATCGATATCCCCTATGCAGATATCGACGTGGTGCAATTACCCA
This sequence comes from uncultured Granulosicoccaceae bacterium, assembly GCA_964594905.1. Classification (GTDB taxonomy): domain Bacteria; phylum Pseudomonadota; class Gammaproteobacteria; order Granulosicoccales; family Granulosicoccaceae; genus Granulosicoccus. The sequence continues at coordinate 64,145 of CAZQOI010000002.1, read as the reverse complement.
AAGGTGCATCAACCTTGTCAGACGACGTTATCATTATCGAAGATGAGGCGGAGAAACAAGAAGAGGCAGTTGCCGCCAAGAGCGATATAGATCTTCGCGTTGATGTGAATGTATCCCTCGGTGATGATGTAAATCTTGCAGCTTACGGTCTGGATGCTGAATTGAAAGGCGATATGTCTGTCAGTATCAAGGGTGATAATCCGCCACAACTTGGTGGTGAGATCGAAGTTGTTGACGGAATCTATAAACAATACGGTCAGAATCTACAAGCTGATGGCACCGTCCTGTTCGTTGGTCCTGTTAATCAATCACGCTTGAGGATCGACGCCGTACGTGAAATCGACGACGAAGATCGCGTTGCCGGACTCCGAATACTTGGTACCGTCGAGAAGCCAGTCATCTCTCTGTTTACCGATCCGTCGGACAAAGCGGAGGATTCAATCCTGTCCTACATTGTGCTAGGCCGAGATATCAATGAAACCAGCGATGAGGAAGCTAGCCTTTTAGCCACAGCCGCTCTCGCCCTTACCGTCAAAGGTGGGAAATCCATCACCAGTGGTATTGCAGAATCACTAGGTGTTGAGGAATTTGAACTCGAGACACGCGGACGCGGGGACAATACAGAGATAGTGGTAAGCGGTCGTCTCAATGATCGTTTGCTACTTCGCTACGGACGCAGTGTATTCCAACCTCAGAACACACTATACCTTCGTTACGATTTGACCAAAAAGCTCTACCTAGAGGCAGCGCAAGGCACTGAGAGAGCAGTCGACTTTTTTTATTCGTTCTCTTTCTGAATCGAACCCACGTGGGACAGGTAAACTAATCCCATGACAAACGATATCGACAGCCAGTACATCGACAACGTCGACGACCTGAGTACCTTCTGTACTGCCCTACGCAGTAAATCCTATATCGCCATCGATACGGAGTTTCTCCGCGAGCGCACCTACAGACCAGAGCTCTGTCTTGTACAGATCAAACACGAATCGTCTCTTGCGTGCATCGATACGATCGCGATCAAAGACCTCTCGCCCTTGATCGATCTGCTGCTCGACGAATCGGTTACAAAAGTCTTTCACGCGGCCTCGCAAGATCAAGAAATTTTCTTCCAGTTAACCAAACACGTCCCGACTCCACTGTTTGATACGCAAATAGCCGCACCTTTACTTGGCTACAACGAGCAGATCGGATACGGCAATCTCGTCAAGGAACATCTCGGGATCGAGTTATCGAAGTCTCATACTCGTGCTGATTGGACACGTCGACCATTGCCAGAAGAGCAGATACGTTATGCACTGGATGACGTTATCTATCTGGAGCAACTGTATCTGGATTTCCACACCAAGCTCGACGCACTTGGGCGACTCGAATGGCTTCGACCAGAATTCGCAGAATGGGAAAACGCTGAGCGTTATGAGCAACCCGCAGCGGAGCGCTGGAAAAAAATTCGTAACGTTCAGCGCTACAAAGGGCCGGCTCTATCAATTATTCAGAAACTTGCACAATGGCGAGAAATCAAGGCGCGTGAGCTCAACCTGCCGCGCAACTGGTTAATAAAAGATGATGTACTGATATCCCTGGCACAGCAACAACCCGATTCAAATAAGGAACTGGGTCACATAAGGAGCCTTGATCGCAAGACCCGTGAACGCCATGGCGCCGAGCTGTTACAGGTGATTGACAGCGCAAAGAACGAACAGCCAATACCGCTGCCACCCTTTAAAAAGAAGAAGAAACTCGATGCCGCAAGTCTTGCCCGTGTGCAACTACTCAATGCCTGGGTACATCAGCGCGCAAGCGATCTCGATATTGCTGCAGGGCTGCTCGCACCGATCAAAGAGCTTGAGCTGTTGGTGACGACAAGTGGTGAGCACCAGCTCTCTGGCTGGCGTGAAAACTTGCTTGGTGATGACTTGCGATCACTGATCGATGGCAAGGCGATGTTGGCAATTGACAGCAAAGGTCTGGTCAGACGCAATATCGACGTGTAACCTACACCGCCACTGTCATCAGCCAAGTCTCGGTATTTCTCCATGTCTTCAAGTAATACGGTCAGCACGCTTAACCGACCGCTTTCCAATACCAAAATCGTTGCAGAGAAAACTCTGGTGTCACCGGCTGAGCTTCGCAGGCGTTTTCCACGCTCAGAGGATGCAACTCAAACCATCGAATTAGGCCGTGCAGAAATAGAAGCGATTCTCGATCAGCGCGACAACCGTCTCTTGGCCGTGGTTGGCCCCTGCTCAATTCACGATCTTGACGCAGCCAAAGAATACGCAATGCGTTTCAAGGAATTGCGCGCTGCTGTTTCCGAGCGCATCAACCTCGTGATGCGTGTCTATTTTGAAAAGCCCCGCACAACTGTTGGCTGGAAGGGTTTGATCAATGATCCGCACCTCGACGGCAGTTTCGATATAGATACTGGACTTGCCCATGCCCGCGAGCTGCTCGTGTGGCTTGCCGAGAATGGCATCCCCACAGGCACTGAAGCACTTGATCCAATCAGTCCGCAATACTTGTCCGATCTTTTCAGTTGGGCAGCTATTGGTGCACGCACAACGGAATCCCAGACTCATCGGGAAATGGCCAGTGGACTGTCAACCGCAGTAGGCTTCAAGAACGGAACCGACGGTAATCTTGATGTTGCCATCAATGCCATGCAATCAGCCGCCAATCCGCATGCCTTTTTGGGAATCAACGTTGATGGCCAGGTCACCGTGTTGAATACCAGCGGCAATGCTTACGGTCATATCATTCTACGCGGTGGCCGAGAACCCAACTATGACTCTGTCAACGTTGCGCTAACCGAAGAAGCGTTAAAGCAAGCAGGTTTACCAAAAAGAATCATGATTGACTGCACACACGCCAACGCCAACAAAGATCACGAGAGACAACGTCTGGTTACGCAAAATGTGGCCGAGCAACTGGCCGCTGGAAACGACTCCATCATTGGCATCATGCTCGAATCACATCTGAACGCTGGTAATCAAAAGCTCGTGGATCCTGCGAATTTGGAATACGGCGTATCGGTTACCGATGCTTGCATCAATTGGGAAACCACAGAAGCATTGATCAACGAGTTACATGGCACTCTCGCGTCTCGTTTTCCGGGCTAATCATTGGCTCCGATCTTGGAGCATTAGTCTTGGACCTTTAGCAGCCATACAAATTGCCTGTTACTACTGAATTCTGGGATCAGGCAGACAGCACAAATCGTAGTATCAGGAAAAGTGTCATGCCGAGCACAATGGTGGTTAGCAAATGACGAACAAACCAGGCAACCAGGATTGACGCGACACCAGCTACCAGATACTCGTTATCGATTGAAACCGCTATCTCACCCGTTGGTGCAACGAGGATCGGTACCACGAATGCTGTCAATACCGCGACTGGTACAAACCGCAAAGCGCGTTCAATCGGTTCTGGCAACTGATAACGACCACTTAACGCCAGTATCGGATAACGCACACCGAAGGTCACGATCATCATGCCGAAAATCAGCAAAAATTCTTCTATCGCGCTCATTGCTCACTCTCTACAGAACTGTCGTTAACTTCAAGCGAACGAGCGCTTAAAAGGTAACCCGCTGCAATTCCAGCCAAGGCGCCCAACATCAAACCAAGCTGATTCGGCAATTCACGAAACCATAAGGCGACGCCACCAGCGACAAGCGAGGCAAGCAGCATCGGAAAGGTTGTCAACAGAGGCACAACAATACCGATAAAGGTCACCACCAGCGCGAACTCAAGACCCCAATCACTAATCCCTTGCAAACGAGTCCCGGCCACTATGCCGATCAATGTGCAGATCTGCCAGTTCACGTACATGAACACACATGAGCCTAAGTAGTACCAATGCTTGTGGGGTGATGCATCGGCGCGTTCGTAACGCTGAATAACCACGGCATATGCTTCATCAGTGAGCCAGAATCCCAGAGGCACTAACCAGCGTTGTGACAGCCCACGTAAATAAGGTCCCAACGATGCGGCATACAATCCATGGCGTAAGTTCACAACAAAGGTTGTCAGAACGATGATCAACACCCCCGCTCCCTGCGACACGAGACCGGCGGCGATAAACTGGGCCGACCCAGCAAAGACGATCAAACTCATCGCGACAGCTGCCGGAACTGATAAACCAGCAGACACGGCAAGCGCACCGAATATAATGCCAAACGGAATAGCGCCAACTATTAACGGAAAGGTATCGCGCACACCTGAGAAAAACTCCTCACGTCGTGCCGCGACAGGTTCTCGAACAGAAACGCTCATGATTGTCCACTCATCGGTTAAATTATACGCATGAGCACAGACCCAGATCGCGATTCCTTGTTCGCCTCGCCCATCGGCGAAGCAGCTCCGTTCAAGTTCAACCAGGCAGTTGTCGACGTTTTCCCGGACATGCTGCGGCGTTCAGTTCCCGGGTATGAGTCAATCATCACTCAATCTGGACTGCTGGCCCGACGTTATGCCCGGGCGGGCACGCGAATGTATGACCTTGGGTCATCACTCGGTGCTACAGCAATTGCGTTTCGCGCAGCTCTGGCTGATAAAAGAGCAACCGCTGCGGACAATCAAGACGCCGAGCGTGGCATCGAGATCCATGCAATTGATAATTCACCAGCGATGGTTAAAGAGAGTCGCAAGGTCATTGAGCTCGATACCAATAAAAGCAATAGTCATATTCCTATCCAGGTACACGAAGCCGATCTGGCTGAATTCCCTTTGGAGAATGCATCAGTGGTTGCGATGAATTTTACCCTGCAATTCATCGCGCCCAGCGCACGCGCCAAGCTTGTTAAAAAAATTGCTGACAGTTTGCTGCCCGGTGGAGCGCTTATTTTGTCAGAGAAGGTTTTGCTTGATGATCCGGTCGTCAACGAGTTGCACGTAAACATGTATCACGCGTTCAAGAGTGTCAATGGTTATTCAGACCTTGAGATAAGCCAGAAACGTAACGCCCTGGAAAACGTATTGGTCCCCGATACGCTACATACACATCAACAACGATTACAAGATGCTGGTTTCTCACACGCCAGTGTCTGGTTCCAGTGTTTTAATTTCGCCTCAATTATTGCGATTAAAGGTACAGATTAAACGCGACAATGAATGACGCCACTATCGATGAACGATGCTACCAGCTGGATGCCGCAGCTTTCTCCTCGCGTATTCGTAACACTGTATTAGAGCCTTTTGGCGAAGCACTAATCACCGCAGTCACAGAACGCGGCAACGATTTGAAACATGGATACTTACCTCTTTGGCGACAAGCCGCAAACAATGCTCCAGAACTGGTTGAACCGTCACTATCGATTATTGACGGAATGGTTTGTATTCAGTCGTCACAAATGAGCCCACAGGAACGATCCAGTTTGCATACTTCCCTGAAGTCTCTGATGCCGTGGCGAAAGGGGCCTTTTCGCTTTAACGACATCACTGTTGATACCGAATGGCGCTCCGACTGGAAGTGGGATCGCCTTAGCGAACACATTCAAACGTTGGACGGACGAGTTGTTCTGGATGTTGGTTGCGGTAGCGGTTATCACCTGTGGCGCATGCGTGAAGCGGGAGCAAGCCTTGTACTTGGAATAGACCCCGGGTTGTTATTCATCAATCAATTTGCGCTAGTGCAACGCTATGCACAGGACCCGGCTACACACTATTTACCATTAACGATGGAAAGTCTGCCCAGGCCAATGGCTTGCTTCGACACAGTGTTTTCAATGGGCGTGCTTTATCACCGGCGTAAACCAAGCGAACACCTTGACGAACTCCGCGCAGCACTTCGACACGGTGGCGAACTGGTGCTTGAGACGCTTGTGTTGCCCAACGAATCCGAGAAACAGGATGAATCACTGCACATAGACAATCGCTATGCATCAATGCGAAACATTTGGGAGCTACCGACACCCACACGACTTGTCCGTTGGGTACAGGAGTCGGGATTCAATGATGTACGCCTGGTGTCTGTTGCCGAGACAACTCTGGATGAGCAGCGCTCTACACCGTGGATGACTCAGCACTCACTGCAAGAGGCTCTGGACCAAACCGACCAAAGATTGACGATCGAGGGGCACCCTCGCCCTTGTCGCGCGATTCTCATCGCCGAGGCATGAAGTTCTTGGAAGCCGCCTACACGGGCGTGAGTTCGTAAAAAATGTCCTCTATGAGACCTGAAATATCTCCAAAACGCCATCGTGTTGAGTGGTAACAAAATCCCAAATCGTATTGCGGCGAAACATTGCACACTGGCCAATGGGATAGGAAACGTCACAAAAACAATCATGTAGAACAACTAGCTCATCAACAAGCAGTTGAGCCGTAAGAACCAGAACGCCAAAACCAATTCCAAAGCAAACGTAAAACGTGACTTGGCAGGGCGGCGGCACCTGACCATCTCGTTATAATCCGCCGTTCTGTAAGCATAGATCCAGTGGTTCATGGGAATTGCGCAAGTAAGTACCTCCTCGTCTGCCAATTTAGTTCGCAGTCAGGTGGTGGCAGATTCTGCCTTGGAAGACAGCCGTATTTGTGACAAATCGGCTGCAAATGGTGAACGAAAAATCAGTCGTGATGGTGCCGAGTACATCCACTACGACGGTTACTGGGTACGCTATTACAAACCTCTTGATGAATCCTTGGCATCGCGCAAGACGCTCATCGATCATCTAACACGCCGGGCTTTCCACCATACTGAACCAGGTATCAATACGCCGGGGGATCGTCTCGACAAGGCTCGTGAGGCCTACGAAAACCAGCGCGACCCTGCTCTTAAGCGGGTCAATGCGGCCATGCTCGCCGGCGCTCTGTTTAATCGAGCGACTGATATCTTTACCGCCATTGTGGAGCTCGAAGAAAAAGGTGTTCTTATCAGCCGCAGTAATGAACTGATGAAATCCTGCGGTGCTTACTTCAAAGAAGCACTGGAGCTCGGCAAACAAGTTCGGCATCACAGTGGCGAAGAAGGCATTGATGAACTCTGGGGAGAGCCTTTTCGAGCTTTTACCTTGCCTATTACCGCTTACTATGAATCGCGCTTTATCAAGGTTTCGCAAACGATGGCCAACATCGATGCGCTGGCCGAGACCTTGAACAATACGTTTTCCGAACGTCCAGAATTCAGCGGCGTATCGACACTGATCGATACCTATGCAATCGCCGCAAAGCATGAATGCGAAACCATGAAGTCTGACATTTGCATCTTTGATATTTGGCCACGCTTCGTCGCCGCTGGTGAGTCTCTCGGCAATATCAATCTGGCGATTCAGCCGCATTGCTCACGTGAGTGCCGCTATGTGATGGAAGAAGCACACAAAACATTGATGGCCGGACGCGACTTGATCAATTGGGTTGCCCGCGCCCGAGTCCCCATGCCTTGCAGCACCAAAGCCTATGTTGCTCGATGCGAAGCGCTGACGGAGCGCATGCGCCATTGCTGAGGAGGTCGTCCTTACTCAGGATTCCTCGCACACCGTCCAGTCCTCGCGCTATGGCGAGACCTACCATTCGCGTTTTGGTGCGGTAACCGAATCCCGTTACGTCTATCTTGAACGCTCTGGCGTACTCGAGAGGCTAACTGCTGGCCTGCCCACCCGTGTATTGGAAATCGGCTTTGGCCTCGGTTTGAATTTTCTCCTAACTGCAGACACTGCCTGCGCACACGGCACAGCGCTAGATTATTACGCGTTTGAGAGTGATCTCGTCGATCCTGAGACGTTCAAATCAATGGCTTATGGTGAGCACCTGCAGCACCCTGAGCTCGCAGAGCGCCTCACAGCCAGACTTTACGGGGATTCATTGCAGTCGGCAGACCTCGACCACTCCGAACGAACAACGCCTATCCAGCTCGCCCACAGCACCGCAAGCCCTGACCTCTTGCTACACCTGTCACTGACTGACGCTACAGCCCCAATCTGGCCCGCTGATACTGAATCCAAACCTTTTGACGCCATCTACCTGGACGCCTTCAGCCCTGACACTAATGCCGAATGTTGGACCGAGGCGATGTTATCGAGACTTTTCAGTGTTTTACACACCGATGGCGGTACTCTTGCCACGTATTGTGCCAAAGGGAGAGTGCGCAGGAGCTTGGAGGGCGTCGGATTCACTGTCCATAGACACCCTGGACCTCCGGGCAAACGCGAGGTTCTGAGCGCAACAAGACCGGTCTAATCGGGAATATTCCCAGAGCTTCACATTGTGACAACGATTATGCTTGCCACCTAACCAGCTTGTTAACCATCACACAACACAGACACTGCCGGCTGCGCCTATAATCTGCCGAATCGGACAGCAGTTGGCGAAAGCCGAGAAGAATAGCTAATAATGGCATGTTTCCAGCTACTACCGGTTCATGAATGAGGAACTCCAAAAAAGCCCCCTCTGACCTCAAACACGACTTGCAATACCCTTGCAATGCGAAAGCGGTATCTGACCGCACAAAACAGGACGAATAATGAAAGTAACGATTTACGGATCTGGGTATGTTGGCCTCGTCACAGGTGCCTTGATCGCTGATGTTGGCAACGATGTGCTTTGTGTCGACGTAGACGAAACGAAAGTCGCCAATTTGAAGAAAGGTATCGTACCGATCTTCGAACCTGGCCTGGACGATGTCATCAAGCGTAATGTCGAAACAAATCGACTGGATTTCACCACTGACATGGACCGCGCTGTTGCGCATAGTGAAGTTCAATTCATTGCTGTAGGCACACCACCCGATGAAGATGGTTCAGCAGACATGCAATACGTTGCAGCCGTTGCAAAAACAATCGCTGAACGTATGGACAGTGACAAGATTGTCGTCACCAAATCAACCGTGCCAGTAGGTACCGGCGATATGGTCGAGCAAGTGATCAGCGAAGGCCTCAATGCTCGCAAAGAAAAAATTCATTACTCAGTCATCTCCAACCCTGAATTCTTAAAAGAAGGGGCGGCGATCGAAGACTTTATGAAACCTGATCGTATTGTGGTTGGTACCGATGACGAGCACGCTATGGATGTGATGCGAGATTTGTACGCACCATTCTGCCGCAACCGTCGTGATCGACTTATCTTCATGAGTCGCAAGTCTTCTGAACTGACAAAGTATGCTGCCAACTCTCTGCTGGCAACCAAAATCAGTTTCATGAACGAACTGTCAAACATCGCTGACAGACTCGGCGCTGATATTGAAGATGTACGTGTCGGTATCGGTTCTGATCCACGAATCGGTTACCACTTTATCTACCCCGGTTGCGGTTACGGCGGCTCTTGCTTCCCAAAAGACGTCAAAGCTTTGATCGCAACATCACGCGAGAATGGTTACACCGCCGAATTACTGCAAGCGGTTGACAGCGTTAATGATCGACAAAAGCATGTGTTGTTTGAAAAACTCATGCGCCATTTCGACAACGACATCAAAGGCAAGACCTTTGCTGTTTGGGGCTTATCGTTCAAGCCGAACACCGATGACCTTCGTGAAGCGCCAGCGCGCGTCTTGATCGAAGCCATTCTCGAGGCTGGCGGCCTGGTCCGCGCCTACGACCCAGTTGCCATGAAAGAAATGCGTCACTTCTACCCAGACGAAAAACGCATGGAGCTTGTCGGTACAGCCATGGATACTCTTGAAGGTTGTGATGCCCTGCTGATCAATACCGAGTGGCGTGAGTTCCGCAGCATTGATACTGCGGCTGTCAAAAAAGCCTTGAAAGAGCCTGTTGTGATCGATGGTCGTAATCTGTACGAACCTGCAACTATGCTCGAAGCCGGCTTCGTCTATGATTGCATCGGTCGTCCACAACTTGATCGCCGTGTGAAATTGCAGGCGACTGGCTAACGCTAAAATGCTTTACCACGGGTAAAGCCTGACGGCCAGCTATCGCAATGCAAGCCATACAGCGATAGAGGGCAGACTAAATAAAAAAGGGCAGCACAAGCTGCCCTTTTTTGTGCCCGTAGCGCCGTTACTACCCGTATCATCCTGCGCAGATGACTATTACGTATCGACAGGTAACCGCCCTCGCCGTTCCGGTGATGCTCGCCAACATCAGCGTTCCCCTCGTTGGTATCGTCGATACGGCTATCATGGGACGATATGCCTCGCCTGACTATATAAATGCTGTAGCGATCGCCTCTGTGCTGTTCAGTTCAATTTTCTGGGCGTTCGGATTCTTGCGTATGGGAACCGGTGGTTTGATTGCCCAGGCGTTTGGTGCTGACGATACCGACCGCGTGGCCTTGACCACGGCTCGTGGCTTGTTAGTGGCTCTTGTGATCGGCTTGCTGATCGTCCTCGGTGGCACACTGTGGTTTCGCATTGGCATGCATTACATGGCCTCTGGCGAGCGCTTGACCGAGCTGACGTATGCCTATTATCAGATTCGGCTTTACGCCGCTCCGGTCACCTTGTCGCTCTATGTTGTGTTCGGTACTCTGATTGGGCTACAACGCATGCGCGGTCTGCTCGTTTTGCAACTGCTGCTGAACCTCTGCAACATTGCACTCAACATTCTTCTTTACCAAATCACCGACTGGCATGTACGCGGCGTTGCCATTGCGACAGTTGTCAGCGAATGCCTGACATTGGTAGTTGGTCTCGGATTGATTCGTTCAAACCTGACGCCTGTAGTTCGGCGTTGGGATGATCTAAAAGCTCGTTTTTTTAATCCAGCAGCATTCTTCAGGCTGTGGCAGATCAGTCGTGACCTTTTTATTCGTACGACCTGCCTCACCATTGCCTTCTACTGGATGACAGCCCTCAGCAGCCGACAGGGCGCTTATGTGCTTGCAGCAAACACAATACTGATCCATCTCATGCACTTGATGGCGCATTGGCTGGATGGCTTTGCTCACGCTGCAGAATCATTGGTCGGTTACGCCTATGGCCGACGTGACCGCGATAGTTTCAAGCGCGCCATTCGAGTGTGCACTGAAGCAGCCTTGATACTGGCTATGGTGCTAGCGATTATATATGGCCTCTTTGGCGAGGCATTGGTACGCCTGATCAGTCGTGATGAAGCCGTTCAAGCGGAAGCCTATCGCTACCTGTGGTGGGTAGTCGCGTCCCCTTTGATTGGTGTCTGGAGCTTTATGCTGGATGGTATCTTCACTGGCATTACACACACCAGGGCGATGCGTAATGGCATGTTGATAGCCTTGACCGTGTTTCTCGTCAGCACCCAACTGCTGGTTCCAGCAATGGGCAATCACGGGCTATGGCTTGCCTATTGTGTGCTTATGATCGCCCGAGCAGTGACACTTGGGCTATCCTTGCGACGGATACAGTTTTGAAAAATCTTTTGACCATAAGCAAACATGTTCACAGCGGATAATTATTCACTTGCAGCACTGAATGCTTTTCGGTTTGATCATTCGGCTAAGCATTATGTTGAATGCAACGATTCAACCGAATTGCTTGCGTATGCTCAGGACCGCGAGCTTAACCCTGACACCACACCTTGCCCTATCATTTTTGGCGACGGTACTAACACGGTGTTAACTCGTGACATTGCAGAAACTGTTCTGCGATTTACAGGTGCAAAAGTTTCAATAGATAGCACCGACGGAGGCGATGCCGCAACAGTCACAGTAGAGGCAGGAAAGAATTGGCATGAGTTCGTTATTGAAATGACGAACAAGGGCTTTCGCGGTATCGAAAACCTGTCACTGATACCCGGCACTTGCGGTGCGGCGCCAGTGCAGAATATTGGCGCATACGGTGTTGAGCTCAGCGATACCTTGTCCAGTGTTACCGCGCTGCATTGGCCTAGTCGAACTTTGCGACAACTCACAAGTGAAAAATGCAAATTCGCCTATCGGGACAGTCTGTTCAAACGATCTTCAGGCGAATACATCATCACAGACATCACGCTGAAATTACAAAAGAACACGCCACTGCAGACGTCCTACGGCGCTATCCAGCAACTACTTGACCAACGGAAGGTTACGAACCCAACCGAACAGGACATCAGTGCAATCGTTTGCGAAATACGTCAAGCCAAACTGCCTGACCCCATGATGTTACCTAATGCTGGGAGCTATTTTAAGAATCCAGTTGTTACAAGCGAAACCTTCAATAAGCTGATAGCTGAGTATCCTGATCTCCCTTCATACCCAGTGTCGGAAAAGCACGTAAAAATTGCTGCTGGCTGGCTGATAGATACTGCCGGTTTAAAAGGTTACATACATGCCTTGGGAAATGTTGGAGTACATGACAAACAGGCGCTAGTCTTGGTACGTCACGGCGGAGGTGATGCAAAAGAATTGATGGAGTTGGCGCAACATGTTGTAAACACCGTTAGCAGCACATTTAACGTGGAGCTAGAGCGAGAGCCTGTTCTGCGTTAATGAATTCATACGTCAAACTTGATCCACAAGCTTATTTTTTGGCGTTGAGAAACGAGTTAGAACACGAGGAGTGAAAAAATGATGTACCACAACAATAAATACAAACAACCAAAATATAAATACTTCAGCAAAAGGTGCAGTATTGTTGACGACACCAACTGTTACAAACATCACCTGTAGTATTACCATTATGGCCAAGGTTTTATTCACCGTAAAACCATTATCTTGTAGTTGATGGTGAAGGTGATCACGACCAGCTGCAAATGGTGATTTTCCTCGTCGAATCCTACCGACCATAACAGAGATGGTGTCAGCCATAGGCAATCCGAAAATCCAACCAGCTGACACTGGTGAAAGCACCGCCGTCTCACCTTGCGTAAGCTTTATATAGAACCACACTAATATAAAACCAAAAAAAGTACTACCAGCATCACCCATAAATACCGTTGCGCGATGTCTGAATATACGGGAATTAAAGTAAAGAAAACCAAGCAACGCTGCTACGCAAGCGAGAATTAATCGCAACGACTCACCATCAGCAGCTACATGAGAATAAAAAGCGAGAACAGACAGACTAATCACATTCAAGGTTCCCGACAAGCCATCCATGCCATCTATCATGTTGATAGAGTTAATTACCCCAACCGTGCACAACACAGTAAATAGTCCCCCTAGCCAGACAACTGTAAACGCAACCGGGCCTTGACCAAACAAATTTCCAACTGAGATGATTGCGTTCCCACCAAGCAATAGCATGGCACTCGCGCATAGCATTTGTAGAAGAATTCGTAAACGGGTTCCAAGCGACAATAAGTCATCCAATAACCCTAAAACGACAAGCACACATCCAATCAGCAATGGAAGTAGCACCTCATCTGAAAGCCCAATGAAAGCACAAGCACCCAAAACCGCAAAATACATTGCAACACCACCAACCACAGGCACAGACCCCACGTGATGTTTTCGTGTGCCATCAGGTCGATCTATTAATCCGACTATGGGGGCGATCTTGGTCAACAATTGTATAAAAACAATGCTCAGGGTAAATGCTAAGATCGGCGCTATCCATGTAGCCCATTCAGCTGTCAACGATCCCATTAGTTCATACGCTCTGGAAGAGGCTGGAATTTGATGTAATCATACTCGACTGACGTTACCAAGAGTCGGTAATCCGACCTAACGACGACTTGACCGAATTATGATAGGTACAATTATTTCTGAAATAAAATTGATTTGATTGCCACAAAAGGAGATCGAGTCGACATAAACTGATGCAGGGTGAGAAATTCCACCGAAATGAATTCAGTGCATAGCAACCAATTTTTGACCTCTTAGCGAATATGGCAATTTACCGTTAACAGTTGTTGTCATTTCTGAACAAGAAAATCACCTGTAAATACTGAAAACATCGAAACGTTATTTGGCCTCGAAATCAGGTCGTAAATTTCGAAATCGACATCTATAGTGAGGCTTTTGATAAATTATATTCTTCTGTACTACGCATTCTTAAAACTTATGTAAATATCTTTATCTTGGCAAATAAATGTCGCTCCAAATATTCTTTGGTTTTCGTCTTAGGCACTAAATTGAGATAAGGATCGCCAAAATTCTAGCAAACGCAATAACTTTAGTAACGGTAACCAAACTGAACTTATGAAAGTCATACACACTGGCGTTATGAGTGAACCCGCATTAGGGGTAATAAGACAACTTGAAGCGGAGCTGAAATCTGCAAACGAGCTCGGTATTAACCTTTTTTCTGTACTGTATATTGGCAAGCCAATTTCTCACGAAGTCACGGAAATATCTACTGAAAACTCTGACAATAGACTCAAATTCAAACTTGCGTACTATCGATGGCTGTATAAAAAATCTCGAAACTTCGACGTCATCATGCTGCGTTATCAAGTATACGATCCCTTCCAGCTTTTATTCATCCTAATTTGTAGACGCCCTGTTTACACTGTACACCACACTCTGGAGGTGCCTGAGTTAGCGGTCGAAACTTCACTATTTTCACGAATCAAAACTAATATTGAGCGATTCACTGGAGCGATAACTCTATCTTTGGTAGACGGGATAATTGCCGTCATACCAGAAATACTTGACTATGAAATGCAACGCAGACTAATAAAAAGGTCCATACCTAGCAAGGTATATTCTAACGGTATTGATTATTATCAACGTACTGAAATTGGAGACTTATTATCACAACAGCCACATCGTCCAGATAACGCTGCCCCTGAACTAGTATTTATTTCCTCGGTTTTTCGCCCTTGGCAGGGACTCGAGGAACTATTCGCTGAGGCTATCGAATATGAAAATCAGTTCATCTGCCATGTAGTTGGAGATTTGACGGAAAGGCAATTGGAAATGTTGGCCACTGACAATCGTTTTGTTATTCACGGACTGCAAGAAAAAGAGTATATAAGCAAACTTATTACTCAATGTGATCTAGGTTTGAGCATCCTGGCAGCCTACAAAAAAAATATGGAGAACATACCCGCCCTGAAAGTGCGAGAGTATTTAATGGAAGGTCTAGCAGTTTACGCTGGTCACGGCGACGTTCTGCCAGAATCATACCCTTACTACAAAAAAGGCCCAATAAAGTTTCCTGAAATAATCAATTTTGCTTTGGAAAACAGACACAATGATCGTCAAACTGTTTCTGATTCTGCACGTCCCTATATTGAAAAAGAATTATTGCTGAAAGACCTGTATACGTTTTTTGAAAAAAATGAAGGAAAGTCAAATAAATAAAATTACTTACTAGCGTATAGAGTCGTACCAAGTTTGAAATACAAGCAAATTCCACAACGATTCAGACCATTGCCGAGTACCATTGAGATGCTCATCAACGCGCTTCTCTATAGCTCCAGCATTTAAAAGTCCATCTTGTCGCAATTTGTTCGAATTTAGCGTATCCAACATCCATTCCTTAAGTGGCTCTTTCAGCCACTCTGTCAGAGGAACTCCAAATCCCATTTTCGGTCGCTCTATTAGTTCTTTGGGCACGTATTTATATAATATCTGTTTGAGCAGATGCTTGGATGATGCAGTCGTATGATTGGGATTCGTAGGAATACGCAAAGAATATTCTACGATACGATGATCCAATAGTGGTACTCGCGTCTCCAACGAAACAGCCATTGCAGCTCTATCGACTTTAGTCAAAATATCGTTAGGTAAATAATATGACAAATCTTTAAGCATCATCAACTCTAGCTGGGTTGATGCCGAACACTTTGCTAGCTCACTCGCAGCTGCGCACCTTGTAGAAGAATAATCGAGCACCAGATCATTTATCGTTTTCCATTGCCTGAAATGTTGAAAGTAAAAATCCTCAAAATGCTCAATATCTAACAGATCTATTCCTTTCAAAAGTCTATCACCCAAATACTGATCTGTTGGCCTACCCTGCTGTGCTTTTAATAGTCGCTTACCAATAGCATTTGCCGGGCTTGCTGGAAATTTCTGTAACGCCTTAGAACACAAACTCCGCACGGGAAAAGGAACTTTGCTTACATAACTCCATCGCGATAAGGTTTCCTCATATCGACTATATCCACCAAAAAGTTCATCACCCGCGTCACCTGAAAGCGCTACTGTTACAGACTGTTTGGCCAATTTGCTCACAAGATAGGTTGGTAGTTGAGATGGGTCTGAAAATGGCTCAGAGTATATCGACGGCAATTGAGGAATGACATTTCGAATGTCATACCCGCTAACAATTTGCTCGCTGTGACAGGTTCCTAAATGAGCGCTAACCGCTGCTGCATACGTCGCTTCGTTATATCTCTGGTCTTCAAAACCGATTGAAAAAGTTCGAACCTTCTCAGAAGATTGCTTTTGCATTAGCGCGACTATCAATGAGGAATCAACACCACCAGACAAGAATGCACCTAGCGGCACATCTGACATAAGCTGTTGAGAAACACTGGTTTGTATCAGCTCTTCCAACTCAATTAAAATTGATTCCTCTGAAATATCAACTTTGTTTTGTTTTGCTTCTCTAGCTACTTTATGTAGGTCCCAATATGGCTGTTGCTTTGATACCTGCTGATTAGCTGACACTTGAACTATATGCCCCGGCATTAGCTTTCCAATATTTTCATAAATACTGTATGGAGCTGGAACGTTATTTGTATCCAGCATCATCGCCATGGATGATCGATCTATTCTGCTATTGAAGGAAGTATGAGCAACAATGGCAGATACTTCCGATGCGAAATAAAAAACACCATTCTGAAGACCAAAATATAGAGGCTTCTCCCCTAGACGATCTCTTACAAGCGTTAGAATCTGCTCTTCTTTATCCCACAATGCAAAAGCAAACATTCCCACACAAAGTTCAAGCGCTCTTTCAACTCCGAAATGCTGAATAGCAACAATTAATGTTTCAGTATCAGAATGACCCCGCCACTCAATCCCTAAGTTCAACTGTTCTCTGATTTTTAAGTGATTGTAAATTTCACCGTTGAAAACAATTACATATCGATTGTCACGCGACATCATTGGTTGCTCTCCAGCACTGCTGAGATCTACAACCGCGAGCCTATTGTGCCCAAGAGTCACGCACGTATTTTTATCAGCCCACACACCCGAACCATCGGGGCCACGATTTTCAATAGCATTTAGCATCCTTCTTACTTGCTCAACACTATCCGCTGAAGTTCCTATCGTGCCGGCGATGCCACACATATCTAATTACTCGGAATCGTTGACTGCTGCCAAATAGAATTATATTGCTCTACCATAGATTCTATACTGAACTCATTCTCTATTCGAAGCCTTGCTAGTTCACCAAGATTCCGCCATTGATCAATATCTGCATTCAAATCGAACGCTTTGGACAAATTCGTCGCTAGTTTGTCCACGTCACCGATAGGACTGACCCATCCCGTATCACCCACAATAAATGCAGCATCACCAACATCTGTGGTTACACACGGAGTATGACATGACATTGCCTCTGCCAAAACATTTGGAAATCCTTCATCTTTACTTGTCAATACGTGAAGATCCAAAGCGCTCATAACAGCCGGTATGTTGTCTTGTACACCTACCAACAAGACATGTTCTGACAATCCGGTATTTGTTATATGTTGTA
This sequence comes from uncultured Granulosicoccaceae bacterium, assembly GCA_964594905.1. Lineage (GTDB taxonomy): Bacteria > Pseudomonadota > Gammaproteobacteria > Granulosicoccales > Granulosicoccaceae > Granulosicoccus. The sequence continues at coordinate 46,706 of CAZQOI010000002.1, read as the reverse complement.
TCAAATCGTTATTGCCAGAATCCATATCTGAACCTACCAATACAACCTTCCACGGACGACTTGTTAGTGTATTTACTTTTCTTACAGCTTCAAAAAAAAGGCGATGATCTTTTTGAGGATGCCATCTAGCAACCAGACCAATCAAAAAAACCTCCTTGCCAACCCCCCATTGTGCTCTTAGACTTGATCGTGATTCTTCACTGAACCGTAGGTAATTTAAATCGTATCCATTACATACCGTTTGTATTTGATCAGCCGAATATCCAATCTGTACGTGAGCAATTTTAGCTTTATGCGCACATGAAATAATTTTTTTAGGTATAACATTTGACAATTTGGCACAGGCCAAATTGATCCAATGTGTTAAGCGACCAGCCTCTCCACGCTTGGGGTCCGAGGTCCTCAAATTCCAAAATATATTACGTATCCCCAAACTACGCGCGATCAGTCCTCCAATCAAATTGGCGTGATACATCCATCCTTGTATGACATCTGGATTTTCGGCTTTTAAAATATTGCGTAATTCAAAAATGGGTTTTAGTGGTACTCCGACACCTTTAAACTGAATACAATAAACATGTATTCCAGCATCTTTTAATCGATCCTCATAAACGCCAGTTCCCGTGAGAGAAATCACTATATGGGAGTGCTCGTTGTTAGCACAAATCAAGCGAAACATTGCAGCCTCAGCACCACCATTTGTCAAGGAAGTCGTTATATGAGCAATTTTCATCATTATGACTTAGTTATCAAGATTAATTATTAATACAGCAACGCATTAAAATACCGCCTTCTTAGACTTGATCTGAGAAACAGTAGAACCCTTCTTATAAGTAAACTACTGTTTCAAGTGGAGACAATTTGTATTATTAGAACCGAATCTTACCAGCCAGGATGGACTGAACCTTTGTGCGACGTCGTGATCGGCGTTTTCTTTTCTTGGTAATATTTTTGGGTTGCTTCCTTGAATGCATTCCTTTACCGGCATACTGGAGCATCCAGTAGCCTACTGCGAACCACAGCCAATAAAAAACAACTGATTTCGAAAAAACAACACTAACGGACGCATAAATAAGCAGCATGCAAGCAATTTCCTCCATCACCGACAAATTCCCCTTTATCAAGCGATTGCGCATGACTAACAAGCTACGAGTAAGCAGTATCAGGATGAGAACGAAGGGCGCCAAGCCAAAAAATTGCCACATACTGAGTATATTATGAATATAACTGCCCATTCTCCCTGCTTCGAGGGCAATGTAAGAAGGATCTCCATATAAAATCATTTTTGGAAGGTACTGAAGAGACTCCCAGAAGATATTGGCACGTGCCTCTAGAGAACTGTCCTCACTATCAAGAAGCATTCGTTCAAGCGCCCTATCATTCTCACTCAGCAGCTGCTCACTTGCTGGTGACAACAATAATAAAATTACTGCAACCGCTCCTACACAAATATAGGTAAAAACAACCTTCTTCTTTCCAGTCAGCAGCCAGAAAAGCAGAAACGTAAATAGACTAAAAACTGTGGATGATCGTCCCTGCATCCCAAAGAGACAGATCACGCTGGTAATGATCACGATGGGCCGAAGCTTGTCACTTGCGAACGCAAAAGCACCAACAAAGAAAAACACACACCATTCGGAAATTGTTAGATGAGTGAAATTCTCAAGCCCTGTTGCTTGTCGTAGTAGCCAGTAATCAAAGAACAAGCCTGCCTTTGGTGCCGTTATATAAGGTATGACCACTAGCAACAGTAATACGATAGCAACAATGTCTGATTTTTTGTACGAAGCTCTATTACAAGCAGCGCCAGCGAAAAAATGAAACATATTGAAAACCCACATAGCCACTGTATAATCCAGCGCACTGAGTCCATCGGAGTCGATTGCATCTATACCAAGTGAAATCTGCACAGCTACCGAAATTGCTGTACTAAAGACAAACAAGTAAGCCAAAACCTCATTTCGTGAAATATTCACTCCATAATCGAGCGAATATAGTGAACGGGAAGTAAAATAGGCAAGTGCCGCGATGCCAGGCAAATACTGGAAACCGACGTCAAACGGTTCCTGTAAATACAAAAGTCCTATAGTGGCACTTGCACAGTTGACAAATATCAATATACACCCTGGAAAATTCAGCAAATACTGACCAAAGGTATTCAACTTACGCCAATTCACTACGCTGCCTCCATCGCGACAGAACAAGATTCACACTACACCAGACTAAAATACCTAGGAGCACGCCTACACTGTCGATAAATACGTCGAACAAACTCGGCATTCGTTCAACACTATGCCGTTGTATAACTTCTGTAAAAATCGCGAAGAGGAGTACTTTGAAAATAGCATCCTTTTTGTTGTATCGAATAAATGTACACATACTCAGAACGACAAGCGTCAGAACAGTAAATCCTACGACATGCAGCAGGCCCTGAATAGTTGAGGCCTGATATCCTTGCAGTATATTTTGTAGAGCAGGCAACACACCCCTGAATTCACCCAACACTTCTCTCAATATATTCCCTGGCAGCAGAACACCTACAACTAGGACCATCGCTACAAGAATAACTACAACAAACGATACCGGCAATGCCGAAATTTTCTTCAAAATTCGCGTATAGGTAAAACAAAAAAAGATGAACGGAATCACAACTAGAGCCGTTAGCGTCATATAGTAAATCTTCGTTCTTTCGATTTGACTTACTTCCAAAGCAACGAGAGTATGTGTAGCCTGAAACTTACGTAATAGGAATCCAACATTAACAAAGATAGCGCTTTCGCTAACAGCGAAAACTCGACTTGTCTGAATCTCTTGATCTGATTCCTTGAGATCTTCGAGCAAAACCACCCCAACTCGTTTTTCATTTTCATCTACAAACCACGAGAACAACAACGATTCTTCGGAGTTGAGTTCTTCATCATTTTCAAGTGGTGACTCATTCAGTAATTTACTGATCACTCTACTTCTAACTGAAATGTAGCGATTGTTCGTATTAGCAGCTTCAAGCATATACTGCTTAGCTAACTGCGCGCGTTTTTTAACAGTTGGAACGATCGATACACTTTGCGACTGGACTTCAATATTTTCTGAGACACCATTGTCAATCCAGTATTTTCGATCACCTGGAAAACTGTCCTCGAGCACTTTAACCACACTGAATTGCACGGAATAACTTGCACTCCACCATAGCAAAATTAGGTATCCAATCAAAAGCGCATTGGTGCGAACAAGCACACTAACATTTTTGTTTTTCACGCGGCTAATATTGTTTTTTTAAAGTCAGAGCTAAGCACTTTGATGCCATGCCTGGTACATCAAGACAGGCCATAGCTTTAGTATATGATCATGCTTGTCATTCAAGTGTTCATCCCAAAGCCTTGCAACAACACCATCATCAAACGCACCTCCATTACCAATGGCATCTCTAGATAGTTGAGCTTCAACCCAATCCCTTAAAGGACCTTTAAGCATTTCACCTACAGGAATCGAAAAACCCATCTTGGGTCTCTCATAAAGATCGCTAGGCACATGCTTGTGAAGTATTTTACGAAGCAATTTTTTCCCTTTGACTCCATCGATCAACATGGACGAAGGCAATTTTTGAGTAAATTCCACCAACGTGTGATCAAGAAAGGGGGCGCGTGTCTCGAGGGAACACGCCATAGCAGCCCTATCGACCTTAGCAAGGATATCGTTGGGTAAATAGTCGGTCTGGTCCTTAACCATCAACCAACGCATTGGGTCCAGCTGAATAGCGCACTCATCAGCGGATGCCATCGACGCTGCGACAAGTTCTTCTTGAGGCCCTAATACTTCAGCGTCCATCTTTACGGATTCAAGCAGCTGATCTGAATATTCAGCGCGAGTAAACTGTTCATAAAGTTCCTGCAGGGACCTTGCTGATACTGCATGCGAGCTACGCTTTAATTTTTCGCCGATACGAGTCCACTGTGATGTCATGGGCAGCATGCCAAACAAGCGGTCGAGCTGCCGCTCAGATGGAATTTGCACGGCTTTAGCGATTTTTTTGCGTAAGCCATATGGCACCTTTTGAATATTATTCCAATGATTTCGTGTAAAGATATGTCTGTTGTAGCCAGCAAATATCTCATCCCCCGCGTCACCAGTTAAAGCTACAGTTACTCCACGTCGTGCCATCTTAGAAACCAAGTAGGTAGGAAGTTGAGAAGAATCAGCAAACGGCTCACTGTAGATGCTAGCCAGTTGAGGTATAGCGTCTATGATGTCTTTATCTGAAACGTAGTACTCGTGATGCTCTGTACCAAGATGTTCTGCAACTTGAGTAGCGTACTGAGCCTCATCGAAACGCTGCTGCTCAAAACCAATTGTGTAGGTCTTCACTGGCGACGCGCTGTTTTTTTGCATCAGCGCAACAATCAGTGACGAATCAATCCCGCCGGACAAGAATGCTCCGATCGGCACATCCGCCAGCATCTGGCGCTCAACACAATCTGAGAGTCTTTGTTCCAACTCAACAATAGCTTCTTGCTCTGACCCCTCCCAGCTTTCGAAGTTGGTCGATGCACTGACAATTGGCGACCACCATTCTCGAGTACTGATACAACCACTACGATCGAAACAAATAAGGGTGCCAGGGAGCAACTTATAAACACCGGCAAAAATACTAAGAGGCGCACGGATGCAATCTGTTTCAATCAGTTGCCTGACCGCAGATTGCAAAACGGTAGTGGAGCATAATGGGTGCTTTTTTAGAGAGGCAAGCTCCGACGAAAATATGACACCTTCTGCTTTAGGCTGATAATAAAGAGGTTTCTCACCAAACCTGTCTCTGGTCAAGGTTAACGTACCTGAAGATGTGTCCCAGATAGCGATAGCGAACATGCCGATACACTTTTTCAAGCACTCTTCGACTCCCCAACGTTCGAAACCCTCGAGTAGCGTTTCGGTATCGGAAAACCCCCTCCACGTTGGCGAATCACCACAACTTCCTAACTGCTTTCTGATATCCAGATGATTGTAAATCTCGCCGTTGTAGGAAATCACATAACGACCAGTAGCGCTTACCATCGGCTGCGCTCCAGCTTGGGACAAATCCACAATGGATAGTCGAGCGTGGCCAAGTGCTATTTCATGGTCATCGTCGGTCCACTGGCCCTGCGCGTCAGGTCCTCGATGACGCATGGCCGCAATCATATCGCCAAGCGTTCCTTTTTGAACGCCTTTGAAGCCCAAAAATCCGGCTATTCCACACATAGATCAAATTCCGATTTAGGCGATGCCAGCTCTGAATATTAATTAGTTTGCGGAAAATGCTATTCACACCACCGCAGGCAATGTTGAATTATACTGCTTGTTCATCATCACAACTGACCTGAATCGAATTTCCCGTTGGGTAATTATCACGGTTTAATCACCCTTATTGTAAATTGCACGGCTTAAACTAGAACGTTATGCAACCGACCCGCTAATCCAGAGCGCTTGAGGCTGAAAACCTGTTACAACCACTGGACCAATTACATCAGACTGGAATGAAATGTCACATCACCACAAGGGTCCAAATTGGAGGTGCGTCACAAAAATATGTGTCACAATTTGCAGAAACAAATTCAACATATTCACGGATCTTCAAATTATCTCACTCATCCGTGTACTAATCATCTGGCTTTATATGCACTCGGCTAGCCGACCTCTGCAACTAGCTTTCAAATGCAGCCGTGAATAAAAAATATTCTACACAGACCATAAGTATCCACGCAGCCTACGTATTCGTAGTTGCATTTGTCATTTTTCGTGCAGCTACCATTACTGCTCTTTATATTGTCAGTGGTGGGCAGGAACTTGCCAGCGATATCGTATTCCACGAACGGATTATCAACGACCCGATCGGAATACTTAATGGCACAGCGGTTCAAATAGCCAGCTACCCACCATTTCAGTGGCTTATCGAATGGTCAATTTTCAATTTTTACCACCAGTACTTTGGTGAGATGATCTCTTACCGTATGTTGATGGTCAGCATTGAATTTTTCTCATTTATTGTCACCATCGCAATCTGCATAAAAGTCAAAATCCAAAGACATCTGGCCTATGCAATACTGATACTCTTTATTATCAGCCCACACCAATACTTCTCATCTGTCTTCTTTATTCAAGAGGACGTCATAGCGCAACTATTTATTCTGATCACTCTACTTCTGCTTATTGATGGCAAGCGCAGCTACAGCATTATCAGCATGGTACTGGGCGTATTGATAGCCAAATTGTTTTTCGTAGTACCACTTTTTTACATCATTCTTTTCCAAGGAAAACGATCGTTTCGCTGGCGAATGCTAGACGGCATACTTTCTCTGATTCCACTTGTGATCGTCTACGTATTCATTGTTGTTCAAGCGCTAAACAATGGGGGCGACGTACCTATCCGAGACTTCACACCTGATGCGAAATATGCAGCTAATTTCTGGGTATTGCTGATTAATTCAGACCCTGTATTGCTAGTTTTGTACAAGAACTACAGCCTGATATTGACCGTACTCGTTCAGATCGTGATTATCGCCGTACTGGTATTTTTCCACCACAGAAGAAAAGAGAATATACACCCTGTAATTCTACTCGTGATTCCTTTATGTTTTTTCTTCGCAACTTTTTATCAACACATGCCTGAATACCTACTAATGCTTTGGCCAGCCGGGGCTTTATTGTGCACTGGCGTTTGGCAGAACATATTGTTTGCTGGAGCATTGAGTTTTGCTTGGACCCCACGTGTGACACACGGCCTAACAACCGTTGTGGATAAATTCGGCACGGCCGCTGAAGCTCGTAGCGAAGTAATCGGTCCCTTTGTGAATGCAGTGAATCTCGATTTTGTGCTTTTAAACAAAATCGCTTTGATTGCTCAGTCTGTTGTGTATCTCATTTTTATAGCTTGGTTGTGCTTACTTAGTAAACAGCTACAAAGAAAACGTAGATTGGATTTAAACTGACACAAACCAGATCGTTACTGCTTACCCGAGCAACCCTATTTACCTATTTATAAAATTTATTCTTCAACGACTTAGCATAGTGCTGCAATAGCTAAATATTCTTCGATATTAGTGTATCCATCATCATCCTTGTCTTCGGAATGATCATTCGCATCATCAGGATCAAGGCCGTGGGTTAGCTCCCACATGTCAGGCATGCCATCATGATCAGAGTCATAGTCAATCGGGTGAGACGTAGGTTCTCCAAATACATTCCAAGTTCGTTGCTGCGAAACATTGTGCCCATCTGCTCGATTGTTCTCTCCTATACCAATCGAACCCTTTCCAGAATAAAATTCGGCGACCAGTCGCTCATCAACCGCATCGCGTTTGGGTTTTGATGCACCAACACAGCTCATGAACCGACTACCTTTTGCCGCCATATCACGCACAGAAATTGGACTGTCTGTGGCAGCGTTGAATTTCGGTGTGCCATCCGGTGTGTCTGAGTTAAAGTGTTTGATACGAGATGCCCACCACATAGGTCTATTATTGGGGATGAAGTAGTTATCGCCGATAAGGTAACGTGATGGACCTTGTTCATCGCTTGCGCCGAGGTATAAGGCACAACGGTATTTCTTTAGCCCACATTTTGGATTGGCCAAATCACTTTTGGTATTTGGCCCAGCTTTCATTAGATTATTATCAATAATTGCATCAACCCCTCCCCCAACATGCGGTTGCACAGTTAAACCTACACCGTACCAGTTGTAAATGATGTTATTCTTCAGTTCGCCAGACCCGCCCCAAATCATTGCATTGCGACTAGAGTTATGTGCAATAAAATTGTTCACTATTGAACAGTTTGTTAACGAATAATTGGGATTATTGTTGTTACAACTTGGCCCCATGGAATGATAGAAACGTTCTGGATACTTGACCGAAAGTGAATGAGAACTATCCGCGTCACCCTCGGCGATAATCGAATTACTGAGAGTAATATTATTAATTCCTGCTTCTTGACCAGGTCCAAGATACACCTGAAACCCCTCATCAGTAGCCCAAGAAAATGACATATGATCGAGAATCACGTTTTCACTTCCGGCTCGAATTGTAAATGCTCTGCCAGACTCTGATAGCGATAGACCTACATCGATCATGCGCAAAGCACAATGCCGGAATACTATGTCCCGCGCACCATTATCGATATTGAAACCCTGGGTTCGAATCACAACTCCTGGAGCCGGTGCACTCTGGCACGCCACAGTGACATTACTTCCGTTCTCACCGCGCATACGAAGCTCTTTGCTACCCACGTCAAATACGCCTCCTACGCTAAAAACTATGGTACGAGGACCTGTTTCAAATTCAATAGCCTCGCGTAGAGACATTAAAGAATCATCTGAATTGACCACATTATCTACAGTGTTAACAATAACGATTCGACCTTTACGTCCACCGACTGAGTGCTTTCCAAAGCCTAATGCACCAGGAAATGCCAAAAGACCTTCCGTTCGTTGTAAAGCCTCAACTTGCTCTAGGGCTAATAGATTATCGGAGAGTTGGACATAAGCCTCAGATTGACGCTGTGATAAATAGGTCCCTACACCCACCATCGAAGTTATTAGCACAAGGACGCTACCTACTACCCAAGCTATTCTCTGATGAGACATTGTGGGAGACGGAGTAGTGCTGGCACTATTAAACATTTGGCACTTCTGTCAAAATCTTGTGCGACGACATATATATCCCGACTAGACGGTATTAGTCTCAAGCTGTAATATTCTAACAAAACGAACCTCTAGGAATTTTCGAACCTCATCTTTTGCATCAATAATTCACATATCGAAACCAATTTATTGACAATCTGGTGTTGAGTGATCGTCTCAAAACCACGGAATATTGTTGAATCAAGTGCAAAACGAACCGCAATTTGCGAACTAATCGATTCGTCTAGACCAACACTTCCGAGTTCCAGCACTTAATTAAGAAAATTTGATCTATATTGATGAATTTAGGATAAACGATGACATAGAAACCCTTGCGTATTCTCCTTATAGCCAACACCGGTTGGTATCTCTACAAGTTCAGGTACAACCTGATAAAGACTCTGACAGATCGTGGAGAAGACATCTGTATAAGTTGCCCGGCGGACGGATACTCCGAGCGCCTTATCAACGAACTAGATGTAAAGTGGTACCCGATTCCAGCTAACCCGAGACGGGTCGTACCGCATTTGGAAATTTTGTTTGCATACAAACTACTTTTTGCTTGCTGGAGGTTCAGACCGGATGTATGCCTGACATACACACCTAGAGTCAACTGCTACATCTCAATGGTTCCTCTAAGATTACTGAGCATAAAACTTATCAGAAATATTTCAGGACTCGGAGATTCCCTGACATCAGGAAAAAAACTACAAGGCTTGATTGCTACATTTTTGTACCGACGCGCCTCTAACCAATACTGGACGTTCTACCAGAACAAACAAGATATGTTGTTGGGCTTGAGCAACAAATTTTCCACAGTAAAAAATTGTTCATTACTACCAGGCTCTGGTGTGGACCTAGAGCATTTTCAGTATCAAGTAAAAAGTGAAACCAAACCCTATCGAATACTGATGGCAGCTCGATTGATCCCAGCCAAAGGCTACCTGGACTTTATTGAACTTGCGCGACAATTCAAATCAGATCCAACACTTGAATTTCATCTAGTAGGTGCCTTTACGAAGGAATCTGGTGTGAGCCAAACCGATTTTGACCAACTATTGCAGGATAGCGGTGTTGTGTATCACGGGTACACTGAAGAACTTGCACCTCTTTATCAAAAAAGTCACTTGTTTATTCTCCCTAGTAGCTACGGGGAGGGCCTGCCTCGGGTGCTTCTCGAGGCCGCCGCATGCGGTTGCGCTCTTATAGCCTACAACAATCCCGGAAGTAACCGCGCAATACAACAAGGTACCAATGGTTGGAGTACACGGGAACCTTCAGTTGCCGCAATGCGAGAGAATCTTAACAACTATGTTGCACTGACACACACAGAGAAAATGGCCATGTCCAAAGCATCTCGTAAGCATGTTGAAAACGGATTCAGTGAAACAGTTGTAATCAATTCCTACCTCAAACTACTGACGGATATACTGGAAGAAACTTAATCAGAATTTAGCAATGCGCTGCTATAGCCAGAAATTCTTCGATATTCGTGTATCCGTCACCATCCAAATCCCCCGAATGATCATTGTAGTCAGACGGATTTAACCCATAAGCAACTTCCCAGTCGTTGGGCATTCCGTCACCATCTGTGTCGTAGTTTGACGAATGATATGCAGTAGCTCCAAACTGCGACCATGTGCGCTGTACCGTCGAGTTGTGGCCACCATTTCTAGTATTTTCACCAATACCAATTCGCCCGGTACCATCGTAGAACTCCTGAATGACACGTGTATCAACGTGATCGCGTAATGGTCTTGTGGCTCCCACACAACTAATGAAACGGCTACTAGAATTAGCCATCTGCAGAACAGATATAGGGCTTGGTGTAGCTAAGTCATAAGAAGGGGTACCTTCTGGCGAGTTTGCCTGTGGGTGATCAATGAGATACGCGTCACCTATTGATTCTCCTCTTGGGATGAAATAGTTATCACCCAATGAAAAATGCGAGTCACCATGAGAATTGCTAGCACCAAGAAACAATGCACATTGATGCTCGCGACCGGCACAGCCGCTTTTCGTCGCACCTGAAGTGTTCGGACCACTTTTCATCAAGTTATTATTGATAATCGCAGACACACCACTTCCGTCGTGCGGTTGAACTGTCAAACCAATGCCGTACCAGTTATAAATAATGTTGTTTGACAGTTCTCCGGTACCACCCCAAATCATTGCATTACGGCTCGAGTTATGAGCAATAAAGTTGTTAACAATAGAGCAGTTAATCAAAGTTGCTGATGGATTGCCATTACTGTTGTTACAGCTAGGTCCCATCGCATGATATGACCATTCAGGACGTTCCGCAGAAAGGTAATGCGAACTATCCGCATCACCTTCGGCAACTACTGAGTTACTGAGAGTCACATTGCTTATACCAGCCGACTGATTCTGACCTAAATAAACTTGAAAATTTTCATCCGTAGCCCAGGCCAACGACATATGATCAAAAATTATATCTCTACTTCCAGAGCGTACTGTGAAAGATCTTCCTGCTTGACCAAAGTTACCACCCCGATCAATTCCTCGAATCGCACAATGGCGAAAAATAATGTCATGCACTCCACTGTGAAGATTAAACCCGTAGGTTCTTATAATGACACCAGGAGATGGGGCTGTTTGACAGGCAACCGTAACATTACTATCATCTTCGCCATTCATTTGAATTTCATTTATACCCACGTCGAAAACGCCGCCAACTTCAAACACAATGGTTCGAGGGCCAGATTGATGCTCGATAGCTTCGCGAAGAGACATAAGATTGTCAGATGAATCCACAATATTCTCTACGGTATTCACAGTTATGACCCGACCACCGCGCCCCCCTACTGAGTGCTTGCCATAACCGAGGGCACCAGGGAAAGCCAGAACACCCTCACTTTGTTGCAAGGCTTCGATTTCACCATTAACTGCTACACCATTGTTTTCGCCGACTTGAGAAACCTGTGCTAACGGAGCTTCCTGCGCAATCTGAGATTCCTGTGCAAGCTCAGAAACATTGTCGACTAATACTTCCTGCTCAAGACTCGAATTCCGATCAGGTACTGGAATAGCACTCTGAAGCTCGGTGGCAATAGGATTAATACCTGACACTAGAGGTGCTTCCTGAGTCGAAGCCGAGGGAATAGCTGCGACAAGTTCAAGATCTTCTTCATTTGACACAGTTTGGACGTTGGTCTGAGAGGATGGTGCTTCACATCCATTTTCATCACAGACATCACCCACAGCAAACTCATCAGAAAATACTACTTCTCCGCTCTCATGATTCAACACTCTTATCTCATAAAAGGTAGCCTGGTTTACTGTTTTCCATCTAAAGGTAGGATTGAGACCTACTATAGATCCAGCCGGGGAACTTGTAACAACTGTAGGCACCATTAGCCCATCCATAAACAACAGTGGATTCCAATCGTCAGAATCCATTTCACCTACTGCGTCATCTAACGCTAACTCTTCTGTTTGATGAACGCTAAATTCAATTCCTGGACTCCATTGCCCTACTCCGGAAGAGGTAATCGCACGAGCGCTCCATTCATACTGAATATCATGCTCAAGCGCAACATCAGCAAACACACCAGTGTTGGCACCGTTGTCTGTACCCCCACCACACGCAGTCAGAGTCAATATCGCAACAGCGGTGAGTATGAATTTATGCATCGGTTTTACCATTCACAAAAATGAATTTATTTGGCAATTTAAAGATCAGCTGACAATTGAAACAACTGAAAAAGCCAAAACCTTAGTCCATAGTTATCGGTAAATTCGACCGTTCCTATAATGACAATCAAGAATTATTTCCTACCAGAAAAGCTTCTCGACCAATTCCATCTAAGCGTACCCTTCTTTGTGAACTCAAGCTATTTTTACTGGCTGTTTAATATAAAAATGTAAGTTGAAACGAGTTATGGGTCACAGTTCATGTCAAATTATTTAAACCCCTCCTAATTCATATTTCATTTATTCATGATGAAAATTCATATGCACACCATGTATTCGCAATTATAAAAAACCCCAATATCCGACAAATAAAAGAAAATAGCTCTGAAAGAGCTACGTCAAATTCTTAATCTTTACCATCTCTGAAATATAACTTTAGACATGCCATTGATACCTTTCCTTTTCCGCGGAATAATCTGCTTCTAACTAGCACTCTAATTTATCGAGCAAAATAAATATTTCCGCACAAATACAAATCTGATCCACCTTGAATTATTAATAATTTACCAGCATTACTAGAGCCTTATAACCTCATCTATACGCTAGTGTTATAATAATTCTGTAAAGCAAAATATATATCGACACACTAGCGTTGTTAGAATGAAAAATACCCCCCCATAACAACAATCACAAATATGTCATACAAAACTCATAAATGAGAAAATTTAATACATCTACGATACAGAGAGTGAACCTACTGTCTTTCTCGTTTTCAGGGTCAACACTTTTAGGCATTATGCTTTGTCAGGATGATCGATTCATAGGTTTTGGGGACACCTATCTAATACCTGGCATTAACAGTGAGCTAGATCTCTGCAACTGTGGAGACTCCTTAGCCACATGTCATTTCAGAACACGACTAGCTGAGCAACTTCAATCAAGGGGATTACCAACAGGCATGATTCTTAATAGTCGTTACCGAATGCCGATCTCCACCATTTCTTCTCGATTTGAAGGCACTCGTTTTTTACCTCTCTATCAAACGTTAGGCAGAACTATCGGTTACTCCAACGCATTCTCTAGCTTTCTGAAACGAGAGAGTGGATACCTCAACTCTATAGGTGAACTCGGTAATTTCAACTATTTTCTTGATGGCACCAAAAACTTGGTAAGGGCAGATATCTTCACCAAAACAAACAAGCATAATCAAATTATTCACTTAATCAGAGACCCCATTGCGGCGATTCACTCTGCGGCAACCAGGCACAATACACGTGGAAAGTCTGCACGATTCAATGTACGTAGCTGGATTACTTATAACACCAGCGCCCAGAAACTATGCAACGAAAATCTTGACCGATCTGCGACTATATTTTTTGACGACATGGTTAACAACCCGGATATCGTTCTGAAGACTTTAGCTTTAAAATTAGATTGGGGCTCACTTGATGTAAACCCCGACAATTTAACTCCAGAAAAAACACATCTATTAGGCAACCGATCGAGGCACAACGCTACAGAGGTACGCGCCAAACAATTAAAGCCCACTCCTCAAGACTTAAGAAATGTAGGAGTACCCGATGATGAAATCGAGAAATTGATAAACGTCTATACAGATCTAAAACAAGCCTGTCTTACTAAAATACAATTCTAGATTACTAGAGTAACTAACACCTAACTCGTTTAAAGGGTGATTTAAATCTGTATGAAATCACCAATTCAACTTGGGAAGTCTAAAAAATGCACGTGACATCAAGATAAAATTTTCACGTGTGGATTTCCATAGAACAAAGCATAAGTATGCAACAAAACTATATGAAATCATCGTAGCCCATGCGGCACCTTCAATTCCGTAACGCGGAATCAAGTAAAAATTAAGAGCAACATTTAAACTAGCTCCTAGAAGTGTATTTATCGCAACTAGTTTTTGCAAATTCTCCGTCAACAACCAACGACTGCTACACGTACCTACAAAGAAAAATACACATGACCATACATGTATGAACAATACCGAAGCTGCCTCAGTAAAGGCGGGGCCATATAAAATTGCGATTATTCTCTCGCTCAAGAAGCCAACAAAAATGGCAATTGCAATGGCCAAGTAAAAAAGAAAAGAATAAAGACTTGATAGTCTCGTGCGGTAAAGACTCTCACTAGTTGCTTTAGAATTAACTATGGCCGGGTAAAGTGAGGACATCAGAGTTATAGCTATATAATGTAAACCTTCACTGAGTCTGGCAGCCGCTGCATATTGCCCTGCAGCATTATTTCCCGCTAACTCCTTAATCATTATGGTATCGATCTTCAGATATACAGTGGCTAGAAAACCACTCAATATATACGGCCACGAGTCTCTAAGAAGGTTTCTTGCACGTGTTAAAGAGAATGCGTGCAGTCGAAGTCGAGCTCGCGTGTCGCGAGATATATACAAAAGAACGGGAAACAATATTGCACTATCGAGAAAAATTGTAACCGCAAATACAACCAGTGGCGCTTCAAGAAGTATAAATGCAATTTTTATGACGTTAGATAAGATCAACGCCAACACAGTAGCAATAACAACTTTCCTGGCACGCACCTGACTATAGTAAAAAGCTGTGTAAACACGATTTACTTGAAAGAATGTGCCGATCCCGACAATCGCAACAATCAAGCTAGTAGTCTTCTCGTAATCTCGAATCCAAAGAAATGCCAATAACAGCGTATAAACGAGCACCGCTCCAGCCATAACTAGAACCACGGAAGTATTAACGATTTGTTCTTGGTTGCTGCTTTTAGGTACTAATTCTCTATCTATAATTCTGATAAGACCGAGAGTTGCAACCACAGAAAACAACATAACCAAACTTTGTGCAAAACTTAATTTGCCAAAATCAACTGGACCAAGATATCTAGCAATCCAGACACCGACAAACAAAACGGCTACAGCGCCCAAGAATTTTTCGGCAAAAAGCCACATTGTATTTGCAATATAATGTCGGAATCCAGAACTCAGATTCAACTTGCCTACCGTCAGTTTAATTGCCTCTAGAATATCTGGCATACGATGCTACTCACAATGATAATTATTTGATCAGGGAGCAAATACTCGGCTTTCGCAAACAAACTAAAAATACTCTAGATGCCAATCTACAACAAACTAAATCAGTTACAAAAATAGTATCGAAATTTTAAACTAGAAAAACAATATCGCGCTAATTAACTTACATATCAAAAGCTGACACATGAAAACTCTTGTATCAACTTCCTAAAAAGAATATTTACTGTCTCAATAACAGGGAATGCATCGCACTCAAAAATTCTATTTATTCAATCTATATATCTCTTGATCTACCAGCCTTGTAATCGCGATAGGCCACTAGCAGCATACTGACGTCATCATCCTTTGGGACCCAATCAAGCAGACGTTCGCCTTTGGAGCAATCCAGCACGCAAGTTTCATCTGCTATCCAGTACTGCTCCGGGTCCATTAATGGTTTACCAACTCGGTCAAGTAGATCAAGTGTCCATTTCACTGCAAACGCGGGAGTGGGAATTAGAATACTTTTACTGCCAGCCTCGTCTATCAGCTGCTTCAACAGCTCATTTACAGTTGGCGGGTTACTAGAGCCTAGATTGAAATCTTCATTAGGAAATTTTTTGTCAACGGCTGCTAAACAAGCATCAGCACAATCACTTACCGAGATAAATTGATAATAATTTTTACCGCTACCAATGGTTGGTACAGGAAGATTCTTATCAATAAGTTTAAATAGTTTCTCTAATATACCAAGTCGTCCATGCCCAATAATCAGCCGCGGCCTGAACAAAGTAATATTGAAGCCCTTGCTACGGTATTCATCAACCAGATGCTCTGTCTGATATTTGGCTTCACCATAAGGACCAATTGGCGCTCGTGGATGTTCTTCAGTTCGTGGATTTTCGACCGTGTGTCCATAAACCATATCTGTAGTGTAGTAAATCATGTTCTTGAGATTTTTCGCTTGCATCCATTCAAGAACATTTACGGTTCCAACATATAACGCTTCCCAGAAATAGTCCTTTCGCTCAGCTCTTGGCAATATGGGTACCAGAAGGCGAGCCGCGAAGTGATAAACGATATCGCCTTCATCTACTGGAATCGACTCAAAGGATTCCTTGTTGGTAACGTCCATCTTAAGATATTCAACACCGGCCAATTCGTAGTTACCAAATTGGGGTGATTTTTTTTCATCGCAGATCAGTACGCGCTCGCCACGATCAACGAGTTTTTTCGTTAACTCTGTGCCGAGAAAACCATCACCGCCAAAAATTATATGCTTCATTGTTCAGTACTCAAGATAATCAGTTTCGTAGTAACAATCTCACGCACTGCGTGCGACCAAGGCAACACCACTACATATCAACAATACACCTGCAACCCGCCAAATAGTGACATCCTCGCCTAAAGCAAAGTATCCCCATAGAGTGATCAATACGAAAGACAGGCCCAGAAACGGATACGCAAAACTGATCTCTACTCGTGAAAGAACGATCAGGTGCGTCCCCATACTAATAACCATCATGATGAGCCCAAAGAAAACCCAAGGATTAAATACGATCGTAAATACAGATCCAAGGATTTCACTAGCACTCAGCTCAAATTTTGGTAGAGACGTCATACCTTTCTTAAGCATGATTTGAGACAGGAAATTGGTCAGAACCGTAAATAAAATTAATGGAATAAACTTCGTCATAGTGATGATTTCAGAAGGAATCGTATTAGTGTTCAGTCTTGGTTTATAAACTCAATCGTTTGAAAACCCGCTCAGGAATCAAGCGAATTACCAACAAGATGAAATACCAGAACCAAGGGGTATAGAGTACGTCCTTACCGCGTTTTTGAGCGCGAACCATATCACTCGCAACGCGCTTGGGAGAAACCCATAAGATTGCGGGTTTTTTAGCAATATCGGATGTCATTGGCGTATCGATAAACCCTGGTTTGACAGTTAACACTTGAACACCACTATTGTGGAGGCGATTACGCAATCCCTGACAAAAAAGGCTCAGAGCACCCTTTGCTGTTCCATAAATATAATTGCTTTGCCTGCCTCGATCGCCCGCCACAGAAGTAACTACGACCAATGAACCGCCTCCGCGAGCTTCAAATTCATTAGCAGCACGACTTAGCAAAGATGCGGCACTCGTGAAATTTAGATTTAGCGCCTGCTCAGTCATCTCCCAATCAGTAGCACAGGCTTCCTGATCCGGAAGGCTACCGTAGAACAACCAATAGCTCTCCGCAGATTTCGTCGCTTCAATGAGCGCTGCATGAGCCTGAATATCACCTAAGTCAACAACTCGAGACTGCACACTGGCATTACTATTTACTCGCGACGATAGATCTGCCTTCACCACATCAAGTTTTTCCGAATCACGCGCGACTAACACCAATGACTGGCCATTATCGATCAGCTCTCGAGCGACCGCTTGCGCGAGAGCTGAGGTCGCACCAAGTATTACCGCGCTTCCAACCATCGTGTTGCTTAACTTATCGTCAATTGTATTCATGATAGTTAGTTAGGTCTGTCCACTTACTCGCTGCCAAAAATCTGAATGAAACTGCGGATCGACCAAATCGGAAAATGTTTCCCAGGCCGGAAAATAACTTTTAAACGAGTCTTCACTCATCAGACGGTCCTTCGCCGGATACGCCGCACCGCCGGCTTCTTTTACCTCTCGATCAATGGCTTCAATCAATCGTACGGTTGTTGCTCCCCGAGCAGCAAAATCAAGGGCAAGACAATATCCAGCACGTGGAAAAGACATCAGCCCAGGCGACTGAATACTGCTGAATTCCTTCAGTACGGCAAGGAACGAACCCAAACCAGACTGAACTATACGCCGGAGGACATTTTCAAGCGCTTCTGAAGCGTCGAGTGGTACCACAAACTGGTACTGGTGAAACCCACCTGCCCCGTATACTCGATTCCATTGTCCCAAGGCATCCAATGGGTAAAAAAATGGTTTGAAATGCTGACGAGACGTCGTACCATCGCGCTTGCATTGACGATGGAAATACACGCTATTGAAAGCTCGAATCGAATAGCGATTGAGCACCCAACTTGGAAAATTTAATGGAATGCTCAGCCTAGGTGCGATATCAACAGGCTTTTCTGATACCGGAGGATAATCGACATGGTTAGCGCTGAGCAGAACGCCTCTAGCGAAGTTACGCCCACTCGCAGCACAATCAAGCCATGCCACCGTATAGCGGTATTCACTCGCGCGTGCAGCGGACAGGGCACGGAATTCATCCAAACCATAAAATTTATCTGTTCGTGTTTCCAAAAAACTACTGCGTATTGGGATCAACTTTACCGTTGCATTGGCAATAACCCCAGTCAAACCGAAACCTCCAATAGTCGCCGCAAAAAGATCCGCATTTGAGTCTGGCGAACATTCGCGTATTTCTCCGCTACTGCGCACCAAAGAAAATCGCGTGATGTGCCGCCCAAAGGTACCGTCACAATGATGATTTTTACCGTGAACATCATTGGCAATAGCACCACCTAGAGTGACAAAACTAGTTCCGGGGGTTACTGGCAAAAACCAACCAGCCGGTACAATGAACTTAAGAATGGTAGAGAGTGTTACCCCGGGCTCTGCGGTTAACACACCGTTAATGCGATCAAACGATATAAACCGATCCAGTGATCGAGTATCGATCAATGTGCCATCGCTATTAAAGCAGGAGTCGCCGTAACTACGCCCATTGCCAAAGGGAAGCCAACTATTACTGGATCCGCTAAAGAGCTCTCCTGCCCACGCGGGCGTATGGGCGTGAACCGGGGACGGAGGGATATACCCCCAACTGCGGTAAGGCGTTACAGCCATGGGACCAACATTGCCAAGGCGACCACTAGCATTACAGCTAACACTACCAATCGACTAGCCCTGTCATGCATCGCAAAAACGATGGGATCCTCATGCATCTCACCACGTGAAGTTTTGATCCAGATTCTTGCAACCCAGTACATCACTATCGGACACACCAGCCACAACAGCATGGGTTCACCATATAAACGTTGTACTTTTTCTCCGTTGATATACAAGGCGATAACCAATACAGACATGAATCCTGTCGAAACACCACTCGCCAATAAGACAGGGATATCGTTTGTTTGATAGTCCCGACCAATGGTTGCGAAACGCCCGTCTGCCTCCAGATTTTTTAATTCCGCAACCCGCTTGGCCAGAGCCAAGGAAAAGAATATAAACATCGAGAAAGCTAGCAACCAGAACGATAGCTCGGCTCCAATTGCGACGCTTCCAGCAATCACGCGAAGGGTATGTAGTGCCGCGATCATTAATACATCTATGATCGCTCTTTGTTTAAGCACAAACGAGTACAGCAATGTAGCGACAAGATAAACAAGCAGTATCAGGTTGAAAGCTTGTGGCAGAAGGAACATAAGGGATACCACACCCAACATCAGAAAAACTATCACGATGATGCCATTTTTCAACGGCAGGCGACCACTCGCTAAAACTCGTTTGGATTTGGTAGCATTTTGACGATCGGCCTGCAGGTCCAGCATATCGTTGACGATATAGGTTGCAGAAGCTAGTAAACACATGGCTAAAAACGCAACTAAGACGGAAACAACTGCCGATAGGTCCGCAAAACCTTGATCAAGAAAAAATGGAACAAAAATTAAAAGATTTTTTGACCATTGATGTACACGCATGAGGCTGAGGTAATCTTTCAATCCAGGCTCAGTTTGCTCAAACACACGATCTATCTGTACGTCTTTGCTACTTGCCACTCCGCTTGGAGTGGAAACGGCTAGCTTACGACGCGCTGCCGGCCAAACCTTAAGATCATCTTTGTCATTACCTATGTAGTCGAAACCACCTTCGCCATACTCACTCACGAGCCAATCTCTTTTTCTAGTACTCGTAAGATTGACTGTTTTATCAGAACCTTTTATTCGGTCGAAGATATTCAGTTTACTGGCGATTGAATTAGCAAATCGTTGATCGCTACCAGTCACGAGCACCCTATCTCGCATTCCTTTGGCATCACGAACAAATTTGACAACCTGATCGTTTACTGGGAAATGAGCTTCAGAAATATCGACTCTGGCAGCGACTTCAGATTTAAACCGGGCTTTTCCTTTCAACAGCCATATAGGCAAAAAGAATATAACCAACGGTTGCTGGCGAATCAAAACCGCCACACCTTCTATCAAGAGATCAGTACGCAGCAAAGTTCCGTCTAAATCGACGCATAGGGGCGGCTCTTTGTTCATACTCTACATGCGCTGCGTTGATGCGTACTCGCAAACAACGACACGCTTGTCAAATGCGAGCGAGACTACGTGTCATAAGATATCCAGATTATCTCTTGAAGCTCTGGCTCCGGTCGTTAACCTCCTACCACGCACCGGGCGCACCACAGGTGGTTGAATCCGAGTCGTAAGATCATACTCATCTTCCAACTCTAAATCGAATGTCGGAGCCCGACTTTCATTTAACCGTGCTCTCGGATCCAGACCACCGTCCAGATCCAGTTCAAAATCGGAATCATCCGTTCTTATTCTTAGCAATTCTTCTTGCGACAAGGACAATTTTCCACCAGTTTTTTGATTAACGCCCTTCTCGGTATAACCATAATAGTCATAGTAACCTTGATAGTAATAGTCACCGCCGTAGGACATGACTTTGTCCATATCCACTTGAGTAATCAAGACACCTGCAAAAGGTGCATCTACCTGTCTTAATCGCTGCACTCCGCGTTTCACTAACTCTATCGACGTATCATGTGACTTCACCGCATAAACCACGGCATCGGCCAATCGACTTAGCACCAACGCATCTGAAACTGCCTGAGTTGGCGCACAGTCAAGAACAATCCTGTCGTAGTGCGTCGTCAGCTTTTGAAGTATTTTTTCGAATCGCTTCGACGACAATAGTTCGAGCGGTTGATCAGGAATGGGGCCCGATGGCAATATATCAACCACTCCACCGAAAGCACCCTGTTTTATACACTCGCGAGCGGGAGCTGTTTGCGTAATCAAGCTACTGAGACCAGGACTGTTTTTATCCACACCAGCAGCTTTGGCCACAGTTGGCCGCCTAAGGTCACAATCAATCAACAACACACGCTCTAACTTGGCAAGCGAGTAGGCGAGGTTAATTGAAGTTGTAGATTTGCCTTCTCCAGGGACAGAGGAGGTAACCATTATCACTTGTCGAGGTTTGTCTCTATCATCGATACAAATTGCCGTTCGCGCGGTGTTGACCGCCTCGAAAAACGTTCCATTTTTATCAACAATTTCAGTAGGGTTTAACGGCAATTCTTGTGTGCGAGAAAACATCCCACCTTTGATAAGTGGCAGAATTCCTAACAATTTCAATCCAAGTTTGTCTTCAACATCGTTAGTACTTTTAACAGTGTCGTCCATTTGCTCATAGAGAACAGCCATAAGCATCGACAGGATTAATGACGCAATCGCAGCTATCGCAATGATCAATTGTTTTTTCGGTTTAATCGGTCGTTGCTGTGGTACGGCAGCATCAGAAATAGTTGCATTCGCAGAAACCAATCCATCTGCGGATTTAGCTTCAGAAATGCTACTGAAGAATTCGTTGTATATATCGCGATTTGTGGCTACTTCTCGTGAAAGTTCATCTAATTCGAACTTCTTGGTACCAATAGCTTGAATCTTTTGCTTACCGGCCACCAATTTGGCTTCGATTGATGCTACTTGTTGGCGCACCAATTGATAATCTTTGGAGATAGACCCTACAACACGGTTGATATGCCCCTCTAACGTAGTGTTTAAGGAGGCAAGCTGTGATCTCGCATCAACCACTCGTGGATGCCTCTCGCCATAACGATTTCCTAGTTCGTCAATTTGACGCTGTACCTGTCCAAGCTCGATGCGAACGTTTTGAACCAAGGGGTCAGCTTGCACAGAAGGAATAGATTGAAGTAACAAAGGCTGATTCCGGAGAGCTTGCACTTCTCGATACAAATCAGCTTTTCCTGAGAGATCACTTCGAGCTTGTGCTAGTTCTGCAGTTGCAAGTAAAAGCTCCTGTTCGTTAAGCCTGCCTACACTGCCGTCAACGTCAACTAAACCATTCGCCTCTTTGAATCCAATCAAACGTTGTTCAGATTCGTCTAGAATTTGTTTTAGTGTGGCGAGGCGTTCACTAAAAAATGCTGTTGTAGTGGTAGTAAGTTCGAGCTTGGCATCCAAGTAGCTACTGATGTACTCCTCGCCCACTGTATTCGCAACAATTGCAGAAAAAGCTGGATCTGGAGATTCGAAACTGATTTTGACGAGCTTGGTTTTTCTTACCGGTGAGATCGACAAATGACTCATGAAGTTCGCAACTGTTATGAGTCTATTTGGAGAAAGTTTGGAATCGCTACCCTCTAACTCCTGCGAAATGTCCAATCCCTCACCTATTTGAGTTACAGACGCTAACTCAATTTTTACTGGTTCAGAATTTACAGTATTGTCTGATTCGGCATTTTCACTGGGAGTGACTCCCAGGATACCTTTGCCTCGCTCGATCAAACCCGCTATTCCTGATGGCGACTCTCCGAGCACCTCTCGGCGAGCTGCTTCACTCTGAGCTTCAGACGCTCTCGCATCAGGCGAATACTCCGGGTTGTTCCAGAGATCTAATCGATTAACAACTCGTTGCGCCAACCCGCGAGAGCGTAACAGTTCATACTGAGTTTGGTAGTAATCTTGATTTTGGGTGTCGACACCGACTATCTCTTTAAAATCTACCAATCCTTCGGTTCCCTGAGATTCGATAAGCAACGTCGAAGTTGACTTGTATATTGGCGTCGCTGTCATCGCATAGTAAGCTGCGAATCCAGTAACCGCGGCAGTAAACAAGGTAACCGGCCATTTGTGCTTACGCAGAATTCTCAGATAGTGTTGCAGATCAAGCTGCTCCATACCGGAACCTTGCGAGTTTTGAGTTTCGTCATTATCCATAGCAGGGTTATTTAGGTAACGATTGGATGCCGAATCCATTATTAAAAGAAACCTTCTCTGATAGTAATTGTGTCGCCAGGGCCAACCGCTGAACTCAACCCAATTTTACTTTCGCCAGCTGATTTATTTCCAGCCTTGATAACAAACATACGGCGAGTTGAAGCTCGGTCTGTCAACCCTCCAGCCAACGCGATTGCCTTGTCAAGTGTGAGGCCAGGCTGGAAGGGATAACTACCGGGTCTATTCACTTCACCCGCAATAAAGAATGGACGGAATTGAACAACCGAGACATTCACCGAAGGATTGACCAAGTAACCTTGCTTGAGCAGCTCGGTGATATCACGCTCCAACTGGACAGGAGACTTGCCAGCGACCTTAATGTCACCCAAATAGGAATAATTGATTCCACCACTGGAACCTACCGTCGCTTCCATAGTGAGATCGGGCTCGTCGAATACCTGGATACCAATCCTGTCGCCTTCCCCTATTTCGTAGTCTCCCTCGTCAGCAATCCCGACTCCATCTGAAGGCGTCGAGATTGTTGTTGTAGCTTGACCGCCCTGGTTTGGTACAGCGCTACACGCCTGTAAAAATGTCATTGCAACGAGCAAGGTAAATTGCCTAATTATTCGAGCGGTCATTCGGTAGCCTGATCTTTTGAAAGATGGTAGTAGTGTGGGAACCGAGACTACACGCCAAATCTAGCGTAGAACCTGCATGGTTCTCACATCCTCGCGACGAAAAGTCACAAGTCCGATTAACTGAATATGGTACACAATTCCTGTCAAATCGCCCCGGGTAAAATACCACTATTACTGGGTGCTACGGCCACTAACTCGCTAGAATGCATCCTTTGGTGACAATTTGTCACAAATTAGCTAGCAACTAACTGGAAACCATTTAAAAACACCCACTTCACATTTTAACCGCGAATGGTAACCACGCACGCCTCGCTTAAAGCTTAGCCTCCAGAAACACTCCGAATCTTAAGGCGCTGAAGTCGCTGTCGGCAGTCCCATCAACCACGATGGTAGGGCATTCAGAATCAGAACGTTCTGTTTGGTCGACACTGGCCCCCACCGTAACTGATCGTCGTACGGAAATTCCGAATTCAAATCCGACTCTCGACAAAACTGTGTCTTCGTCCGGGCAATCTCTCGATAAATCCGAATAGTTCAAAAATGCCCTCGAAGACACGCGGGACGACCACTGATGAATCCATTGTAGTTGGACTATATCCTGAATCGATTCCCCCTGATCAGTCGCAGTTGCAACGCCATCCAGGTTAGCCAAAGCTCGATCAAAATCTAAAGTAATCTGAGAAAAACTAACAGGCCGGTAAACCAAACCGATCTCAGCATTTAGTACTGTCAAGTCTTCTCGACCGTCTGAGAAGTCCGAGTTTCCGACGCCTAAACGCACGGATCCGGAGGTTTTTCTACCTTCCGCTAACCGCACACCAGCGAATACGGAGACCTCATCGCGATCACGACTACTATCTTCAAAGCTAAAGGCTGAATAGTCAATTCCGAGCAAGGCCCGAGCACTCGAAGACAACCGGTATGTGAACGCAACTGAAGGCGATACTTCGGTAAAACCAAATCCATCAGTGAGTGATTCTTGACTTAAAAAATCTCTGTTTTGAATCGTAATACCCGTTTCCAAGTTACCTCTGGCGTTGGCAGCTCCGTAAATATGGCCAGCTTGCACAACAACTGTAAAGAACTCTACTAACTCTGAACCGTCAACAGGCTGACCACGAGTGAAGTTAAGGCCAAACTCTTCATGGTCCAGATCAAAGGAGAGCGACCCAGTTACACGATGACGAGTCGCAAGATCTGCCCCAGCAAGAAGCGAGAGCCTATGATCGTCATAGTTCAGAACATCTTCATTAAAACTTCCATAATCGCCCTCATAGGCCAGACTGATATCGAGTAATCTTCGATTAGCTACTAACTCTAGTTTTGGCTTAACCAGAAACCCATTAGTGTCAATCAAATCACTACTTGTCAAAAAAGCATTGTCACTGGAGACAAAATCAAAACGAACCGACGGATAGAGGTCAGCCTCACCCACTTTGACCGAACCGCTATTTCTATCCTGAGCAAACGAACTTGAAATAACCAAGAACATCAAAAGCAGGGTCGACAAGGCCTGAATGCATCGCCTGATTCTCATTATTGATCCTTAATTTTTATACAGTTTGCGACACCCAAATAGGTCGCGAGCCGTGATTTGTAAGGGTAAACACTTGTGAGTGGGATTATATACAGTAATGTGCAGAGGCGGCACATTGAGATATAAAGTGCCAATGGCGACAGGACAAAATACAGAGTTGAAAAAACCGCGGAAACTTCAAGCGAAACCTGCAAGATACCTACATTTTTATAGATTTCAATAATACTCTCGAGGCGATCAGTCGCAGTCTCGAATCACCGCATTACGTGGACTCATTCTCGCTAAGATTAACCGCAAGAGCATTCATGTGACGATTTACTCAGTTTTGACGGGTCTGTACTTTTACATAGACTATCAAACTAAGATCTAGCCCATACGAATTGATCATAAGTTAAGCTCACCAGCTTAGCTGACTCTATCTAAAGGAGCGAACAAGGACCTGTGGGCGGAATATTTCTCATAGCGTTGATGGTGGCCGCCTGGCTGCTGTACAAGGGCTACTATCACAAGTTGATCGCCCAGGGCACAGCCGGCAAGGTCAAGATCGCCTTGGTCGTTCTCGGCATTCTGTTTTTGGCGATGGCCCTGACAGGCAGAGCGTCACCGGTATTTGCACTACTTGGTGCTGCTATGATGCAAATCATGCGTTTAGCGCCACTGCTGGTCCGTTTCGCCCCCTCTCTCGCGAAATATCTTGGGCCCTCCTTTCGCCCAGGCATGGGAGGTTTCGGTGGATTCGGCGGCCAATCCCAATCACGCAGTGATGGCACCTCACGCGTCAACACCCGATCGGTGGCGATGACGCTTGATCAGGCTACCGGCAATCTCGATGGTGTCGTCCTTCAGGGCAAATTCAAGGACCGTCGATTGAGCGAACTCGATATCCAAGAGTTACGCGCCTTGTATCAGAGTGCAACGACACATGATCCCGAGGCGGCACGTTTGCTAATTGCGTATGCAACACGAGAACGAAGTGAACAATGGGAGGCCGCGGGAGGACCGAGTGCCGATAGTGGCTATGACAATCAAACTGGCCATGCAGGTGAAAAATCCAATCCCCAGACAAGCAACAGCACAATCAGTATCGATGAAGCACTGGATATTCTGGGCCTTCAACCAAACCCCGATCGGCAGGCAATCGTTGATGCACATCGCGCATTGATCAGTCGTATGCATCCAGACCGAGGTGGTAGTCACTACTTTGCCACCAAGATCAATCTGGCCAAACAAGTATTGCTTGACGCGTTGGAGTCAGCCTAGATTCGACAACAGATTCATCTGGTGAAGCGCAGTGGTCGCCACAAGTAGCGATGCTTGATAAAGAGATACAACAATCCCTTGATATGCGAGAGCGTAAAACGGTTAATACCGAGTAAACCTTTTGGTCGCGAAATCTCTTGCGCATCATGAATAATTGACACACGATCACTGTAATAAATTGAATATCCAGCCTGCCATATTCGGATGCAGTAATCCACGTCTTCTGGAGAATAGAAAATGCGTTCGTCGAGCAGTCCAACTTCTTTTAGAACGCTACTTGGCATCATCCAGAAAGCTGAAATTGCATAATCAATAGACCCACTGCTTTGTCGGTTGTCAGCAGCACCACTTTCAAGTTTTTTCAGACCGAAAAAACGCTGACACTTTCGCCATAGCGTAGGAAACTGATCAGAACTAATCTGGTATCGACCGTCCGCATAGGTCATTGCCGGCACTGCCAAACCGCAGCGCTTGTTTGACTGTAGGTGTTCACGTAATTCAGAAATAGCTTGATGACCAACATAGGCATCCGAATCCATGATGATCACGGTGCGCCCAGTGACCTTTCGCAAAGCGATGTTACGAGAAACCGTTGTACCTAAATTTCTATCAAGAACAGTCACATCGAATCGCGAGCCTAACGACGCTGATGCATAGTTTTCAAGTAAGGCTACCGTTCCATCGTTGGAACCGTTGTCCACAACAAGTATTTCGTATTTAAAATTCAGCTTTGACAGCGATTCCCTCAATGAATCAAGGCATCGAGTTATTGTTTTCGCTGAATTGTAAGTCAGAATGACAACCGAAATATCCATCGTCACGGTAGGCAGCGTCGAAAGCTACTAGAAACGGGTTTCAAGAAACACAGCAGCACGATTACGCAGGTACTCACCCAGACCAGACTCAACATTCCTGTCATCTGATGTCAGAATTATTCCTGCGTTGGTTCTGGCACTCAAAGTACGCGTGTACCTACCTTCAAACTGGAAACGACTCCCGGTAACCAAAGAATCCCCATCTTCATCAGTCGAATACTCAGCGCCTACGACAAGTTCGCTACGCCTACCCACCAGGCGATAATCGAGTCGAAACACATTCAGCACAAATGCACCAGCTGTATCACGCTCACTAGTGATTCCGGTGCCAGGTGCGGAAGTTAATACGTTACCCGTAAGCGTATCGGTTAGCGATCCGATATCTTCACCTATGGTTTGTAACAAGGATCGTTCCCAAGTCAATGTTACAAATCCACCACGAGTATCTCGCGTTAACGAGAGAAACGGAAAATCACCAAAAACACGATGCCCGAACCCTGCGTTAAATACCGTTCGTTCGTCCGGCGTCCACTGCACCGCAACTTCCCAAGTATCGTCCTCAGCCTCACTCTCAATAAAACGCGAGTCCAGAATATCCCGCTCCTCGAACTGCTCATGACCAACTGAGACGGTCGTCAACCACGAATTCGAAAAGGCATAGCCTAAAGTGGCTTTGGCATGCACGTTTGAAAAATCTGTGTTGTCACTCGCATCGGCACCAAACGCACTAGTTGAGAGCGCCCAATACACACCTGAGCTTTCGGGAACATGCAGAAGCTCACCAAAGAAAAACACTTCTGATTCATCACGAATAGCTTCTTCCAAAAAGTCTTCATGTTTAAGCCGCAGATCTAGCTCCAGACTGGCTACATCATCAAACGAAAAATTAAACTGTGGACGAAAACGATAGTCAGCTACATAGACCAGATCATCGTCAGGATTCGGAAAGTCACGAAGCAATAAATCTTCATCGAGCGTTGAACGCCGAACCTGAACACTAGTATCGATGAAAAAAGTCCCAGCGATAGGCTCCGCATCAATACCAGCGAATAGTTTCGGTCTGGCCAGATTCTCTTCCGGGTTTGAAAACGCCTCAAGATCTACTGCCGCCTCCAAATAAATGGTAGTTGTCTTGGCCTCCGTACTGCCAGACAGAATCGGTGTGATCGTAAACAGACCGGATGGCTCTGGATCATCATCAGATAAAAAGATGTTATCAGTCGCTTCCGCCTGAAAACGGAGCTTTTGTTGGAAATCCCACTTCGCAGCAGAAACGGCCTGAGCCGTAAACGCTGACGCAGCGATGACCAGCACGCCAAGCGTGCGTCGTTCAATAGTCATCATTTGGGAATCTCTAATTTCTTAAACCATCAGGAGATACAGCAGCACCATACCCATAGCCACCATAGCCATAAGGCGTTGACGTTGCTTTACGAGCTTTGTTCAGCACAAGGCTGACGTTGTCAGTTCTTGGCAATCGCGCAACCGCATCAAGTGCTGTTGCATAGGCAGTTTGTTCCGCCGCGACCACGAACACTATCTGGCCAGCAATATCAGCTAGTACTCCAGCTTCTTCGGTTTGTAATAGTGGGGAGGAATCAATTACCAGGATACGATCATCGAAGCCGTCCGAAAGCTCGTTAATCGTACGACGCATCCGATCCGATGCCAGTAACTCGGTTGCGTGTCCATGGGCACGACCAACAGGCAGCAGAGTCAGGTTCGGTACATTCGTTGTGCGCAGCACTTGGCTAACTTTGAGATCGTCTCGAACGAGACTATCCATCAGACCAACGTGTGGGTCCTCTACACCTAGCAACGTACTAGTTGAGGCTTTTGTTGAATCGGTATCGACCAGCAATACATTCTTTTCGCGCTCCATTGCGAGACTCATGGCAAGATTTACTGCGGTAAATGACTTACCCTCACCTGATGAACTACTGGTGACCAGGATGACACTGGTGTTGACACCCAACGGCGCATTGGCAAGATTTCGAACCAATGGACGCTTAATCGCACGAAACTGCTGTGCTATCAAAGATGTAGGTTCGTCAGGCGAGATCATGCCTCTTTCTTTCAGCGTTTTGAATGGTATGTGGTGCTGAACCGTCGGTTCTTGCTCGCGATAGTGAATCGCAGGGCGATTAGTCTGTGCTGGTGCAGAATTCGAGACCGCGGGACGACGCATTGTCTTGTTAGTGGTCAATCGCGATGACACCGCTTGCGGTGTTCTGAGAGATTTGACAGGGCGAGCTGACTTCGATGAAGTTTCAGCTCCCGGCGTGATAGTCGGAAATACAGATCTATGCTGATTATCTGGCGCTTTTTTCTGCACTGGTTGTCGCTGCGCAGGGTGTTGTTCAAGCTTTGATTGAACCTCATCAGGCTGATAAACGACATTCAGCGACTCAGGAAAAACCGATTGGGCATCATTAGTGGTCAGCGTAGCCTGAGGGGTCACACTACCAATCGTGCGAGCGGCCGCAGGAATCGTCTCATCACGTACATCATGAAACTGAAAACCGTCGTCATTGACTCGATCAACATTTTCGTCGGTTTCTTCGGATCCAAGATAAGACAAACCGGAAACGTTATCAGCTTCTAGATCTTTGATCGCCTGTTCAATAGTTTTCATGCTGAACCTCCTAACGCATTTGCTACAAACTCATCTAGAGATGACGTTCTAACTACACCCTGAGAAGGGATCTGAATCGACGCTTCCTTACTCAAGGCTTTCTTCTCAGGCAGTAGATGTTGTAGCTCGATTCCACGCAGTTGTAGTAGCAGCAACAACGCAGTCAAACCCAAAAGACCAACAACACCTGCACCAAATATCGTTCGTCCAGCAACTTTTTTGGTTGCTTCATCAGGAGAATCAACGTATGACACAGTACCTAGAGTCGGCAAATTCAAAGAGCTGGCCAAGGATCGCTGAGTAAAGAAAACGGGTCTGATCATCGCAAGCAATAGCGCTAAGCCAATACCAGCCGCTATCGCAAACAGACTGACCAAGATGGTCAAAATTTTCTTGTTGGGTACATCAGGGCGAGATTTAACAAACGGCGGATCAGTTAAGCGAATTTTGAAGTCGCCGGTATTTTCATCGACAGCTTCAGTTAGCCGAGCTGCTTCTCGCCGAGCCAATAATTTTTCGTGCTGTTCCTTGATTGTCGCGTAGCCACGATCAAGCTGAGCAAGCTCAGCCTCAACCTGTGGAATGCTGTCTACCCGCTCTCGCAATTCTAAAACTTGTTGATCATAGTTTCTTACTCGAGCGCTCATTTCAGCAGCGGTCGCTTCAGATTCAGCTACCAGCGTTCTCAACTTTTGGTAGACAACACTCGATTGCAAATCAGTGATCTGTCGACCACTTGCCAGCGCATCGGCTTTTTGCGAATTGAGTTCTGCAATTGATTCACGCAATAACGCGACCTGCGGATGCCTATCGGTGAATCGCAAGAGCAATTGATCAAGCTGGTCCTGCGCCGCCTGTATACGTTTATCGATCGGTGACGATCCGCCAGAACCTGCTTTGATGCTTGTGGTTTCACTGCTCAACTGGGCACGCAATGAATTACGACGATTCAAAGACTCTTCAAATAGCAATTTAGCCTCATCGCGATCCCTAAGAGTAGCCTCCAAACGTTGATAGAAGCCGCCCGACTCTCCCGGCATGGAACCAGCGTTCTTGCGCTTGAAACTGGACAGGCGATTTTCTGCATCTTCGAGACGAACTTCATAGTCAGCAATTCTCCGATCAAAGAATGCAATTGAAGAACTATTGTCCTCCCGCTCTTCACCGAGGGTGCTGTCGATAAAAATTTTGACCAGATTTTCGACCACTTGTTTAGCAGTTGCCTTGTCCTTATGGCTGTATGAAATGCCATAAAGTGAACTTGCACCACTTGTGTCATACAAAGCGATACGTTTTTCCAGGCGGTCTATCATATCTTCGAGTTGCTCAGGCTTCTCGATTTCATCTTTTAGCGCTGTCGTATCTATCAGCTTCTCAAGATTTGGACGATTCATGATAGCCCTACTCATAAGTGAAATCTGATTTCTGACATCAGGTTGCACTGCGAGATCTTTCAACAGCGGTGCTAGCACACGGTTTGTATCGATGTACATTTTCGCATTGGCGTGATAGCGATGCTCGATACTGGCCACTAACAACCAACCAAGCAAACATAGCCCCCAGGCAACCGCGAGCGCGGTCCAGCGAAATCGCCAGAGGCTCCACGTAAGATGTACCGCTTTATCGATGAGAATTTGCATTTTTAAGTCCGTTGTGTGCTTTTTTAAAACAAGCCTTCTATGACCTAGAACCAGGATTCTGGAATAATTAAAATGTCACCTGGAACAAGTCTGACATTTGCAGAGATATCACCTTTTTTCAGCAGATCGTGCAGGCGAACCTTGTAGCTGTTGTCCTTGCCACCTTCTTTGCGAACGAGCTTCGATTTGTTGCCACTAGCAAACTTGTCAAGCCCACCCACCTCGACCATCAGGTCGAGCAGAGTCATACCATTCTTGTACTGTACAATCTTTGGTTTAGCACCACCACCTACTACCTTGATGTGTTGTTCGGGGCTTCCAATGAAGCTACTGACGGACACAGTCACAGTGGGCTGCTTGACGAACTCCTGATACACGTCTTCGATTTCACGAGCCAACTGCGTGGGTGTTTTACCACTCGCGTTTATATCTTCAGCAAGTCGGGTGGTGATTTTACCGTCTGGACGCACGGGCAAGGTCACACTTAAATCCGGGTACCCCCAAACAAAAATAGACAAGCTGTCGCCCGCGCCAATAACGTATTCATAATTATCCGCAGCTTGCTCTGATTCTGCAGTAATAGGTACTTCATTAGTTGCACAACCACTAAATAATACAACAGCAAAACAGGTTACTAGAGTTTTTAAAGCTACTGATAATTGCACTTGCATAAAATCCTTATACATATAATTGTTTCCCGGGCTAATGAGTCAGCCTGTCAGACTCAAGCATGCTTGCGCGATACTTTGCTGACAATAAACCTTCACCGATCAGATCACCTAGAACATGATCAACATCGCTGGAGGATATTTTTTCCCATTTCTGCACCATGCCACTGAGCAAGATGCGACTACCAATAAGATTAATCCACCGCGGATTTCCGAGGCTTGCTTCATGAATTTGCTTAAACACTGATTCGTCGATTGATGGTGAACCGCTATAACCACAATGAATTAGCCTAGACAAAACGTATTCTTTAGTTTCGTCAATATTCAAAGGCTGGATAGTTGTCGATGCGATGACACGCTGATGAAACTGAACCAGATCAGGATGATTCAATTTGTCGAGTAGCTCAGGTTGTCCGATTAGAAATACTTGCACCAATGCAGTGTTATTCCAAACCAGATTGGTCAGACGACGAATCTCTTCCAAGGTCTCAAGTGAAAGTGCCTGGGCTTCGTCAAAAACGATAATTGACCGCCCGCCTACCTTGCGAACTCGAATCAGAAATTCCTGTAAAGCCCCGATCGCTTCGAAAGGAGACTTGCCCCGGATATCGATCCTGAAACAACGAGCGATGGTTTCGAGAATATCGCTCAGGTCTGGACCGTAACATCCAACGTGGGCTTGTGCGACTTTGGATCCGCGTAAAGTGTGAACCATGTGTCGGATAAGGGTTGATTTGCCCGTTCCGGGTTCGCCCGTGACCACTACAGTGCCTTCACCACGATGAATGGCGTAACGCACGTACGAAACCGCCTTGGTGAATGACGCGTGCTCAAAGCACCCTTTCGCGCTGGGACTCAGCTTGAAGGGATCCTCATGTAATCCGTAGTGTTTCTCGTACATTTTAATAATATCTCGCCCCGCTCACCATTGAACGCGGACCGTGTTATGAAACTAATCTCAGCCGTGAAATCGAGCTATTTCTATCTCGCTCGCATTGCTGCAACTTTATCAGACATAGTCCTGATCAAACCTGACAATTCGCAGGATATTTCACTATTGTTGACGTCAACTGCCAATCGCTCAATTATGCGAGAAACGCACATTGTTTTCTGGGATATCAGTTCGATTTCAATTGTATGTTTTCTGCAACAAACGTCTCATCCATACGTTGCCAGCGAAAATCTTTCAGTAATTGATGCATTCGCGACTCAGTTTTACCCAGATTCTGGTAGTGGCGGAAAGTGGTTTTGCGATCCAGTCCAGATAACCTTGGTTGATCCGGGTCGAATTCCCACGGATGTATATAAAAAATCCCTGACTGCTTATCAAAAGTATTGATTTTCTCAAAGGCCCGTTTGAACAACCAGTAGGGATACAGTCTAAACCATCCACCACCACCACACGGCCAATTCTTGTTTACGATTGCAACAGTTGAGATCGGTATTTCGAGTAATTGTGCAGCTCCGCGGTGATGTGCAAATCGCGGTGCGTCTGGAATACCGTAGAGATCGTGATTGATCGGCGCAATACTCGAGCTGTAAACATGTCCCGTTTCACATAGAACGTCATGAGCCCAGTCGTTATCACGACCAATCGAGTAACTGGGTGCCCGATAACCCAATACAGGTCGACCGGATATATCCTCCAGCAAAGCTTTTGTTCGAGACACATCCTCTTTAAACTGCTCAGGTTTCATGAATGTCAGCCGTGTATGCTCCCAACCATGACTGGCGATTTCATGACCCTGATCACATATACGTCGGATCATGTCAGGAAATCTTTTCGCTATCCAGCCAAGTGTAAAAAACGTGCCTTTCACTGACGCTTCGTCGAACATCGACAAAATCAAGTCTGTGCGAGATTCGACGCGACTCGGAATGCTATCCCAATCACTGCGCGCGATATAATTGTCGAAAGCGGATACCTGAAAATAGTCCTCAACATCCACTGTCAGGGCATTAGGTATTTGATCACTGACGGGCTTATGCACCACGTCGATCAAGGATCCATTTTGAAGTATAGATTTGTTCAAATCGCTGAAACAGCATCGCTGCCCTGATTGTTAGACTTTGGAGCAGTTTAAGGGAAACTTATTGATAAAACAGTAGAGCTAAAAAACTGTTGGAGAAGGGTAACAATTTTCCACAATCCAAATCGTTTTATACAACACAGGTCAACAACGAAGTCGTTAAAGAATGTTAGGATTCTCTCAGTATTTTGCATTTGATTGCATCAGATTTTACGCAAGTTACAGGACCTAATTGATGTGCGGCATTGCAGGATTCACTCGATTTCGTCGCATACTCACAGAAGACGAAACCCGGCTTTTATCCATGGCCGACAGTATTGCCCATCGAGGCCCGGATGCCAGCGGCGAATACATAGATGAGAATATTGCACTTGCACACCGACGTCTATCCATCATTGATTTGAGTGAGACTGGCAAACAGCCAATGCGTTCAGTCGATGGACGTTATGTCATGGTTTATAACGGCGAAATTTATAATTTCGCAGAGTTGCGTAAGAACCTTGAGAAAGATGGACATCAATTCTTTGGTCAATCTGATTCCGAAGTGGTTCTTGCAATGTACGGCGTACATGGCAAACGTTGTGTAGATTATTTCAATGGCATGTTTGCCATCGCTATATGGGACACCAAGAACAGGTCATTATTCCTGTCACGCGATCGTCTTGGAAAGAAGCCACTGTACTATTACCGCAAGAATGATCGCTTCGTTTTCGCCTCAGAGATAAAAGCAATTTTACAAGCAGGCGACATTGACCGTACGGTTTGTGATGCTTCGGTCAAAGACTTCTTCACTTTTCAGTATGTTCCAGATCCAAAAAGTATTTTTACGCACATAAAAAAACTACCACCTGCTCACTCCATGCTGGTAACGGAGCACGGCTGTGATATCGAAGAGTACTGGGATGTATCATTCTCAGAAGTAACTAAACAATCAGACGCTGAAATTAGCGATGAGCTTCTAAGCCTTATCGATGACGCGACGCGTTTGCGTATGGTCAGCGATGTTCCGCTTGGCGCTTTTTTAAGCGGTGGCGTTGACTCCAGTGCCGTTGTAGCCTTTATGAGTAGTCACTCGTCGAAACCTGTCACAACCTGTGCGATTGGTTTTGATGATAAGGAATTCGATGAAGTAGCACAGGCGCGCCAGGTTGCTGAGCAATTTAACTGTGAACATCATGAGTTTACGGTAAAGACGAATGTAGAGGAAAACCTCGTTGATATTGCTGCCTACTTTGATGAACCATTTTCTGACCCTTCTTTCGTTCCAACTTTTTTCGTCTCGAAATTAGCGCGCTCGAAAGTCACAGTGGCACTTGCTGGCGATGGTGGTGATGAAAATTTCGCAGGCTACTCAAAGTATCGCGTTGATCGTACAGAAAATCGTCTGCGAGCCAAGGTTCCAGACCTTCTCGCCCGACACTGCCTGCCACATATTGGCGATTTCAGTCAAATGCTCGGAGGTTCGATAGGGCGAAGAGCCAGCACTCTATTAACAAGCCTTGCAATGGATCCAGCGGCTGGTTTTCACAGCACTAATTCATTTTTTAATCAAAGGCTCTGGAAAAATATACTGACGCCTGAATTTGCCAAAGCCACAGCAGATCATGACCCCGAAGACCTAACTCGACACTTCTATGAAAAGGCAGATGCACCCGATCACTTGAGCAAAATTCTCTATACCGACATCAAGACGTATCTTCCAGGCGACATTCTCGTCAAAGTAGATAGGATGAGCATGGCCAATTCGCTTGAAACTCGCGCACCTTTACTCGACTATAGGGTCGTCGAATATGCTGCAACTATCCCTTCACGCCTAAAACTCAGTGAACGCGAAACAAAGCACATTTTTAAAATGAGCCTTGAGTCACTCTTAAGCAACGACATTCTGTACAGAAAAAAAATGGGTTTTTCAGTACCATTAGCAAATTGGTTTCGCCGGGAAATAAAGACGATTGCAGAGCAATACCTATTTAGTAAGAACGCCGGCATAAGTGAATATTTCCAGATGGGCGAAATCCGCACTCTCTGGGAAAAACATCAAAGTGGTCGTGCGAACTACTCGCAAGAGCTATGGAGCCTCTTGGTGTTCGAAATGTGGTGGCAACGCTATGTAGTTCAAAGCGTCTAGTTCTGTTCTCAAGCGTTAAAACACTACTGTAATGCGTATCTTACACGTCACTCATGACATGAACATCGGTGGCACCGAACAGGTCATCAAGCAAATCGTATTGGGTGTCGATGACACACGTTTCAGCAGCGATATCGTGTGTATCGATGGAGTCATTGGCGATGTTGCAAAGAGCATTGACTCTTCGAAGGTTCGTTTGCACAAACTTGAGCGTCGACCAGGCTTTGATTTCGTTTTGATCCGTGCACTACGCCAACTAGTGAAATCGCAATCAATCGACGTTGTCCATTGCCACCAGTACACACCTTATGTCTACGGCGTCATTGCATGCCTGTTTACTAGAGTTCCAGTTATATTTACAGAGCACGGACGCTTTTATCCTGATCGCTTTTCATGGAAGCGCAGATTAATCAACCCATTACTCGCTCTGGCGACCCAAACATTCATATCCATATCAGAGGCAACACGCAAAGCACTTATCGATTACGAATGGTTTCCGGCACGTCGTATTTCGGTGATCTATAACGGTATACATGGTGTTGAGTCGCAAGCCGCTTCGACAGAGCAAGCACGCAAAGAAACTAATTTCACAAAAGAGAACTTTGTATTTGGAACTGTATCCCGCCTGGATACAATCAAAAATCAGACCCTACTGATAAATGCTTTCGCGAAGGTTAACGCCAACAATTCGACAACCCGCTTGCTTATTGTTGGCGATGGACCAGAGCGCGACGTTCTTGAATCACTTTGTAATAAGCTTGAGTTAAAAAATGCAATAGTTTTTACTGGATTTCGCACTAACCCAGAACCATATTTCGGTGTGATCGATGTTTTTGTTCTTTGCTCCCTGTCTGAGGGCACATCAATGACCTTACTAGAGGCTATGTCTGCAAAGTTGCCTTGTATCGTCACAGACGTGGGAGGCAATCATGAGATCATCACAAACGATCACAACGGTCTGATGGTACCTTCAGATGATATTAATGCATTATCAGATGCAATGGAACGACTCGTAGTGGATTCCGAACTTCGCACCCGTTTGTCAAACGCTGGATACGATGTTTTTTCATCTCGGTTCCAGCGCCAGAAAATGATTGATGCCTACGAAAACCTGTACGAATCCGCAAGCTCAGTTTGAATACCCAATACCCATAAGAACCAAATTTACCAGTACAAAATTTACCAGTACAGGAGAGCAGTAAGCCCGTGGCATCGTTTCAGACAATCGTAAAGAACGTTGCGTCCAATTATCTGGGCGTTATGGGCTCTATTATAATCGCTTTCTTTCTATCGCCTTACCTTGTACGTACTTTGGGCGACACCGGTTATGGCGTATGGTCAATTATCGCCTCATTGACCGCCTATATGTCGCTTCTGGACCTCGGTGTAACATCCGCTGTCGCTAAATACGTATCTGAGCATCGAGCAAAAAACGAACACAAATCAGCAAACGAAATTCTGGCCAGTGCCGTTGCCCTATTACTGGTAGTTGCAATTGCACTTGTTGCTGTCAGTCCGTTTATCGCATCCTTTATAAGTCAAACTTACAGCTTTGATGACAGCTATGCACCCATCGTCTCTACTCTAATCATAATTTCAGCCATAGATATGGCTCTTTATGTGCTCTCAGGCGTCTTGATAGGCGCCGTAACTGGTCTGCAACGCTACGATGTACTAAACATCATTCGCATCGTCATCGCTTTGCTCAAAGCCATTCTTTTTTACCTGCTTCTGTCAAATGGCTTTGGACTCATCGGCATGGCCGCCGCAGCATTGGCTACCAATGTACTGGCCGCGATCATCATGTATATTTTCGTGCGCCGTAAGCACAAGGAAATGAGTTTCGGCTTTCAACATGCAAACGTAGCGACAAGCAAAAAAATAGTTGCGTTCAGCAAATTCACTTTAATATCGATGGTAGCCGGCCAAATCATCTATTACAGCGACGCCTTTGTCATCGGCTTTTTTATGAGCGCGGCGGCGATAACCTACTACTCGATTCCGTGGAGTTTGAGCGAGTACACGTCAGTTCTACTCAATTCGGTCAGCAATACATTTATGCCGGTATTCAGTGAACAGCATTCAACTGGTGCTAAAGAAGATCTATATGAAACCTACATAACAGCAACACGATTGATGCTGGTGTTGACCAACCTCATTTGCGTTGGCATATTGACGGTCGGTGGGGATTTCATTGGCCTTTGGATGGGTGAACAATATCAGGAGCGCTGCACCCCAATTCTCATGATCTTATTCGCCATATTAATTTTCAAAGGACCGCAAACTTTAACCAATGCCTTGTTGCAAGGAATGGCTCAACATCGACGTTATTCGCTGTACAACCTTGGTTTTTCTTTCGTGAATCTAGGCTTGAATATACTTCTTGTACAACAATATGGACTGTTGGGTATCGCAGCAGGCACCGCTATAACTCAAATTTTCTTCTCTGCCATTATCAGTCCAACTATGGCCAATCGCTTGTTCAATCGATCCGTGATTCAGTACTATATCAAAACCTATATTCAATCTATTCCGGCAGCTTTAATTCTCTTTGGCATGCTGTATGTCCTATCATCACGCTGGAGTCCTGATAGTTACTTAATACTATTTGGCGAGGCGATCATTGCTTCCATCGCCTACCTTGGCGCGATCTACTTCTTTTTTCTGAACAATAAAGAGAAGACCTTTATTAAAGAGAAGATTCGCGAAAAACGCCTGGGACGACAGTCTGTCTGAGAATACAGCCGCTATGATCTCAAGCTCCGGAAACGTACCTGAGAATGGATTGCAACCACCGCTGAAGGTAGGGTTGCTACTCGACGACGCCAGCGTACCCGCTTGGTTTCACCAAATGATCAGCGATCTCAAGCAATCTGAGTTTGCTGACATCGCACTCGTGGTGGTTAACAAGAACGATGTCGAGGTTACAAAAAATCATACTCTGCTATCAAAGATTTCCAATAATCGCGGGCGTATCGCTTACCTTGCTGTCAGAAAATTACTCGAAGATGCTTACCGCCTACTGATCGAACGCAGCACTCACCTACCAGATGCCGAAAGCCCAACCAGTACAACCTCACTATTAGAAAATCTCCCAAAAATTGAGGTAACAACACGACGTGGAACCTGGTCTGACTATTTTCATGATCATGATATTGAACAGATCAAGTCTCGCGATATTGATCTGTTAATTCGCGGAGGTTTCGGGATTCTACGAGGCGATATTCTGAATGCATGTCGCTTCGGTGTCTGGTCATTTCACCACGGCGACAACTTGAGGAATCGCGGCGGACCAGCCGGCTTCTGGGAATCGATGGAAAATTGGCCGGAGACAGGCTCAGTGTTGCAGATTCTCACCGAAGATCTGGACAATGGCAACATTCTGTATCGCTCGTTCTCGTGCACAGATACCTTATCGGTCAAAGACAACAAGAACAACTACTACTGGAAAACTCAAAGATTCATGACACGCAAGATACGCGAACTACATGAATTAGGGGATGAGAGATTCTTCGAAAAAGTAGCGCATGAAAACCGACACCTCAGCTTGTATTCCGACAGGCTTTACACAGCACCAAACAATGCAGAGCTTGCTCGCTTGACACTCAACAAGATCATTGAAAAAACCAAGCTACTGCTAACCAACAAATTTTATCGAGATCAGTGGATTTTAATGTTCCACCTTCGTCCAGAGTTCTCATCGTCACTGTGGCGCTACAAGGAAATGTTGCCGCCAATGGACCGATTCTGGGCAGACCCCCACGTCATCCATCATGACCACACCTACTATATTTTTATAGAAGAGTATCTCTATGCCACCGACAAGGGGCATATTGCGTTGATCGTAATGGATGAAAAAGGTAATTATGAAGAACCTGAGATAGTCCTGGAAAAGCCCTACCATTTGTCATACCCATTCGTCTTCGAGCACGAAGGTGACTACTTTATGATTCCAGAAACCATGGCAAATGGTACGGTCGAATTATACAAGTGCACGAAATTTCCAAACCAATGGGAATTTCAAATGAATCTTATCGAAGGAATTCAGGCCGTCGATGCGACACTCCAC
Organism: uncultured Granulosicoccaceae bacterium; assembly: GCA_964594905.1. Classification (GTDB taxonomy): domain Bacteria; phylum Pseudomonadota; class Gammaproteobacteria; order Granulosicoccales; family Granulosicoccaceae; genus Granulosicoccus. The sequence continues at coordinate 5,991 of CAZQOI010000002.1, read as the reverse complement.
TACAAGGACAATCGCTGGTGGATGTTCGTGACCGTTGTAGAGACCGATGGCGCATCAAGCTGGGACGAATTGTTCATTTACTATTCGGACCAACTATTGTCTTCTGAATGGAAACCGCATAAGCAAAATCCAGTACTGTCCGACTGCAAGATAGCGCGCCCAGCGGGTAAGCTTTTCATGGACAATGACATACTCTATCGCCCATCGCAGAACTGTTCTCATCGCTACGGTTACGGATTCAACCTCAATGAAGTAGAACATCTGAGTTCTGATAACTACCGGGAAAAACGCGTGACTGCCGTTGAACCTAACTGGGATAAATCAATTCGAGGCACTCACACCTTTAACCGCACTCATGAGCTACATATTATTGACGCAATAAAGCGGAGACGTATCAACGGACGCTAATCAAGCAATACGATATTTAGAACTTGGCTCTATTTCTGGTTTTGGTTTTTTTTCTTCCAAGGGTGGTAAATCCTTGTTTCGTAGATAATAAATGTTGTATGCACATGCACAATACAAGATAAACCAATATAAAATTTGTGCTCTAAATTGATCGATAAATGATCCCACTACTATGTAGGATAGCAGTCCAGACTCGATACAAACAGCTAAGAAATAATCATCCATTCGTCCTTGCTTACGCAGTTTTTTGCGTACGCGTCGCATCACCAGATAAGTTGACAGAAGAAAAAAGATAGTAGTGAAGAGTCCGAACCAACCCAACTCAGCTAGCGACTGAAACCAGAGAGAATGCACCGCCTTATAACGTTGGTTATCGAAAAAGAGCTCAGGATCCACATAGATAGCACTCAATAGTTGATAGCCATTAACTCCAACACCACCAGGGTGATCACGTACCAAGTCAAAAGTCGACATCCACATGCGTACACGGTGGGACCCACTCTCATTTCCATCCTCAACATTCTGGAGCGTGCTCATTCGATCCCAGAAGGTATCGTCTGTCAGGTACAAAGCGCCACCGAGACAAGCCAACATCAGTAGAATTACATATGCCCTTTGCCCAACCGTAATAATTGATGAGAACATAACAAATCGCATTGCGTACAGACCACCAATCAAAACACCCAAGAATGAACCTCGACTGTTCAGCAGTACCAAGGCATTGACAGTAAGCACCGCAAACAGCATGGCTGAATATTTAAAATAACCTTTCACACGCCAGACAAAATACAGTATGACGGGAATGGCTGGAACCAGCACCGCCGCAGCGCCATTCGAATCTGGAGAATCGATTGGGCCTATTCCCTCCACACGGCCAAACTCATCGCGCCCGACGCTGTAAGCTTCGTAGCCGATATACGCACATCCAAGTAAATAGAACCACAGAGACAGCTGAAGTTTTGCCGGCGTATCGATGAGCTTGTAGGCACCAAACATGACAACCGCCAATTTGATCAGGTCCAATAACCCTTCTCGGTGCTCTAATGGTGAGATCGCCCAGAAACCAACAATGAAAAACAAGATGATGATCAAAACCATCCATCGAAATGGTGGCACGCGAACCAAGCTGTTAAATTTGGTTTGCTGATAGTGGATCAGTACCGACAGCACCACGAGGGCGGAAGCTATAAAGGAAAATGGCAGGCCAGGTAAGCTGTCTCCCCACCAACGTTGGGTCGGTGCGAAGAGATAAACGAACTGATACAGGTAAAAACTAGCGGCACCGGTCAGGAATAGGCTCGCGCCGGCAGCGCCGACGAAAAAAGCCAAAAAAACCGCAACCGTTATTGACACGCTGTCGCCCCTCCTCTTTCTACCGCTTCAGACACATCACAATGCGCTCGATGAGCAAGTAAACCACGCCGGATACAGAGATGATCTGACTTGGTTTCCAATTCTGTTTACTAGTAATAAATGGTTCATTTTCTGGTTTTTATCAGCACAGCCGGATTACCGCCAACAATAGCGTAATCGTCAAAAGTACTGGAGACAACCGCACCAGCGCCCACCACCGAGTGCTTGCCTAGGGCAGCCATAACTATGGCGCCGTTACCAATCCAGCTGTCCTCACCAATCGAGATCTTTTCAAAATTGCCGCCCTGATCCTTAATAGGTACGTCAAGCGAGGCTATATTGTGTTGCCCTTTCCCACTGAGTAAATGTACACCGCTACCAAGAAGGCAATTCTGTCCAATACTGACACTACCAATATTACAGTTAGGTCCAATGTAAACACCTGATGCAATCGAGGTATTTCGCTGCGAGAACAGACAGCCAAATGAAATAATGCAATCAGGACTGCAATCGCTCATGGTAAGACGATAGAACGCAACTCTTAGAAAACTGCCAACCTTGCCTGGTATCACACCGAGAAATTGCGAAAAACTGGCAAACAGGCCATCACGGTCGCCCAGTAATGACAGCAACAAATACAAGACCCATAGCGGCAGAACAGATATCAACGCGATTATTTGAAATGCTTTCTTACCCACGTATGTTACTCACCTGCCCGCGCGATTGCTCTGAATTCTGGCCCACCAGAAGACCAATTATCTCTATTCTCCTCTCTTAAGGGGGATAAATTCGGTAACGGTTCAAGGGTCGGTCTGATAGGCCGTGACCGGCGTCCAATAGTGCGATCGAGAGTACCGATTGTCGAGAGCAGATCGGTACACTGTGACGAACGCCCACTTCGATTACGACAGGCCGGTCTGCCGATCACTAGATATGGATCTCAATTCAGAGCACAACCAACAGCAAGTCGAATCCCTGAACGAGCAGATAAGGGAGTTACTTGATCAGCAAAAGCCGCTTTCGCGTCAAATTGGTCAAGCCAAGGCGGCCAAACAGCCTGTTGAGCAGCTTGTCAACGAAATGCGAAAGCTGTCAAGTCGCGTAAAGGTACTGACAGATGATCGTGACAAGCTGTTGGCAAGTGTATTGGACAAAGCACCAGTCGCGAAGACCGTCGAAGCTGGGAAACCCTTGTACTTTCAGGTTAAGTCCGAGTCCGAGTCCCAAGAGAGTCTGAATGTGATCATCGAACTTTGCGAAGACGGCAAACGCTGGGACGAGTACATTGCAAAGCATATCGCCAGGACGAGCTATCACTATTACGGATTTATTGAGCTCGTTCGCACATTACACGGGTTGACAGTTTATCCATTGGCGGCAAAAAACAACGCGGATGAATACTGCGGTGTGTTGCCAATTGTTCACCTGAAAAGCAAACTGTTTGGGTCGTTTCTCGTATCGCTACCCTACGTAAATTATGGTGGTGTATTGAGTGACAGTGACGAGATTGCCTCACGACTTATGGACTCAAGCCGGATCTTGGCAAAGCATTTAGGATGCTCACACACAGAGATTCGCGAAACTCATCAACGCTCAGGGTGGTTCTGTCGTCAACACAAGGCATCAATGACTAGAGCGTTACCTGCCACAGATGAAATTTTCGACAAGGAAATCGGTACAAAACTTCGTGCGCAAACGCGTAAAGCAATTTCTCATGGCGCTGAATTCCGCACAGGTGGTAAGGAGCTAGTAGCCGACTTCTATTCGGTATTTAGCACAAATATGCGCGACTTGGGCACACCTATTTATAAAGTCTCATTCTTCAGCAAGTTACTTGATTTGCTCGGAGATGATGCCTTTATAGCCGTCACTTATATTGATAATAAACCGGTTGCGACCGGGTTTCTGATTTCGCACGGAAAGACCTTGGAGATTCCATGGGCATCCTGTTTACGACGAGCAAACCAATTTGATGCCAATATGTTTCTTTACCGAAACATACTTCGTGAGGCTATTAACAGGAAATTCGAGTTTTTTGACTTCGGTCGCTCGACAATCGATGGACCCACTTATCGTTTCAAAAAGCAATGGGGTGCTGTTCCACAGAAACTATATTGGCACTATTGGTTATCAGACCCCAACGATCAACCAGGTCTTAATCCTGACAATCCGAAATTTCGATTGGTCATCGCGGTCTGGCGTAAGCTTCCAGTCACACTGACCCGCATTATTGGGCCACCGATTGCCAAGCATCTTCCTTAACTCCAGACAATGAGCAGGTATGACATTGATGTTAAGCGTTGTGATTGACAACGAGTTCTGTAAAAAGTGATTCGTATTCTCTAGCCATACGTTTTGCCGAAAAGCGCTCATTAACCATATCAAAAGCCTGCTCTGATATTTTTTCAGCGTACGCTTGATCGCCAAGCAGTCGAGCACATTGGTTAACCAAGCATTCAACATCACCGACGGGCGCCAGCAGACCAGTTTTACTATCGCTGATTAATTGATCAACGCCGGGTATGTCGTAGGCGACAATTGGGGTTTTAAGCGCCATGGACTCCATCAAGCATCGCGGAATGCCTTCAAGTTTCGACGTCATGACAAATACATCTATTTCACTGTGCCAGTTAAGTGCAGCATCCTGATATCCTTCAAACCGAACATCATCTGCAACATCAAGTTTTTTAGCTTGCGCTTCAAGATTTGGTCTTTCATCGCCATCGCCTAGAAGAATGAGCTCAAGGCTTGTATAGTCTGATTTCAAACGCGCAAATGCTTCGATCAAATCGCTAACATTCTTTCGATTAATCAACTGACCTATATAACCTAGTGCCGGAGCTTTTCGAGTACGGGGTGCTTCCAGCAGTTCTTGACGCAACGCATCAATCGGTTTTAAGTCAACACCATTTTCAATAAGCCTGAGTTTTTGCTTACTTATTCCATAGGGTCTCACATCACTTACCAACTGTTCGGACAGTGGCACAACTGCATCGAAGAAACGAAACAGACGGCAGGACAGTCCAATATACAGTTTCAGCTTCAGATCATCTCCGATCTCAAATCCATGCGGAGTACTGACGCACTTGACGCCGGTAAGCTTCGCTACCATCAAGCCAATGATGTCAGACTTGTAGCCGTGGGTATGAATCAGGTCAATTTCTCTGTCGCGGATCAGTGTTTTCAAGCGTTTGATCAATCTCAAATCAAACGCACCGTTCATCGGGATGATATGGGACGGTAATCCGAGTTTTACAAATTTATCAGAAACCTGAAGTTTGTGATCAATATGTTCTTGTGTTACGGCCAACTCGATATTCAAAACATCACGATTGACATTATTTGCCAGTGCAACAACCCAGCGTTCAGCGCCATAATAGCCCGTTGAACAAATGAATTGCAGTATATTTAGTGGGCGGTTCATGAAATGGAATCTCGTGGCAGCCCTTGCTTATCAACCCTAGCGTTAACTGCTTTTCCGGATCGACTTTTCAGCCAATTGATTTCTCCAACTAGAGAAAATTTCCTGACACGCTGTAATAGATCGGACAGTTGTATACGTATATAACTCTGCCTGGAATAAAAACAATCTGGAATGCTTACCGCAGCTAAATTTTCTAGCTTAGGATCGATCGGTGTATCTACATACATCAGGGTATTGGGGCCTTGGTTCTGGTGCAGAATTGCCTGTACACGTGTGTACCACGGCGAGTCAGAATCGTTCAAGGACTTGATTACATATTCACGAAAATACTGCGCCTTGTTTTTATACAAAATTCTGTTTGCCGAAGCCAGCTCGTAAGCGATATAAAATATATTCGCCTTACGCATATCTTGGGCAGTCCACGTGTTATTCACAAACTCGAGCTTGTCCTCTTGTTCAAGAAACGGCAGCTCATTTTCCAACATCCATTCAACATAATGAAAATACGCATGTAAAATACGTGTAAAACTCTCATCAAGACTGTTTTCCTGTCGTTTCAATTGGAGATAGTCTGCGACTTCCTGAAGCATAACTGTGTAAAACCAGGAACCTTCGATATCATTAAAACCCCGTAGAGCGATATCGTCCGTGGCCGATAAGGTATTCTCTATGACAGCTTCAGCTCGAGTTAGATAGGCTTTCTCTCCCGTTAAACGGTAGCAATTAATCAGGGCTCGTACAAAATTGCCTGTACCGCGATCCATCGGGTACTGATACCGAAAAACTCTTTCACCCTTCATGACACG
>CAZQOI010000001.1:157158-162963 GCA_964594905.1 uncultured Granulosicoccaceae bacterium | reverse complement strand
GTGGAACCCTATCTGACCGATCAATGGTACGTAGACTTAACCCGCGATGTTCAACAGGATGGCCGACCCGGTGGGCATACTGCAATCATCCAACCCTCGCTAGATGCCGTCGCCAATGGCGATATTCGTTTTGTGCCAGGTAACTGGAGCCGAACTTACAATCAGTGGCTGGAAAACATCGAAGACTGGTGTATCAGCCGACAAATTTGGTGGGGCCATCGAATTCCAGCCTGGTATGACGAGTCCGGCCAGGTTTATGTGGGCAAGGATGAAGAAGCGGTTCGGCGAAAATATAAAATCGAAGACAAGGTAAAACTGCGCCAGGACGACGACGTACTCGATACCTGGTTCTCCTCAGCGCTATGGCCGTTCTCGACGCTTGGCTGGCCAGAAAATACTGAAGCCTTAAAAACATTTTATCCAGGCTCGGTTCTCGTTACCGGTTTCGACATCATCTTTTTCTGGGTTGCTCGCATGATTATGTTCGGTACCCGCTTCATGGATGGTGAGGTGCCTTTTCGTGACGTATACATCCACGGGCTCGTGCGTGACTCGAACGGCCAAAAAATGTCCAAGTCCAAAGGCAATGTTCTCGATCCTCTCGACATCATTGACGGCATAGAGCTCGAAACACTGGTCTCTAAACGCACCGCTAACCTGATGCAGGACCACAAAAGCGAGCAGATTGAGAAACAAACGAGAAAAGAATTCCCCGACGGTATCCCAGGTTACGGTACCGATGCGCTACGTTTCACGTTTGCCTCACTTGCCTCTAACGGTCGTGATGTACGTTTTGATTTGAAACGGGTTGAGGGTTACCGAAACTTCTGCAACAAGCTATACAACGCCAGCCGCTATGTTCTGATGAACACTCGCGACATCGAAGGTGGATTCAATCCAAACGATGTGCCGGAGCAGAGAAATACGGTTGACAGATGGATTATCAGCCGTTTACAAGAGACAGAGGCGCAGTTCGCAGTACACATCGCTGAGTATCGTTTCGATCTCGCAGCTAATGCCCTGTATGAATTTATCTGGAATGAATACTGCGACTGGTATCTGGAATTGGCGAAGCCAATTCTCAATGGCGATTCCAGCGACGAAGAAAAACAAGCAACCCGGGTAACGCTATTGGGCGTACTTGAGGCAACACTTCGACTAGCGCATCCAATTATGCCCTTCATCACAGAAGAGCTATGGCAGCAAATCGCACCACTTGCGGGTAAGTCTGGTCCCAGTATTTCTCTACAAGCCTTCCCTATCAGTGACTCTAGTCGAATCGATAACGCAGCACTTGGCGACATCAATTGGGTCAAGGAAGTCGTTATGGGCGTTAGGCGCATTCGATCAGAAATGAATATAAATCCCGGTAAGCGACTGGATGTTCTAGTTGCAGATGCAAATAAGAAAGATATTGATCGCCTGACACAGTACGATACACTCCTCACATCAATGGCACGGCTCGGCTCCATCTCTACAATTGATGGTGACGAGGCACCGGAATCGGCCATCGCTCTGGTTGATCAGATGCGCATCCTGATTCCAATGGCAGGACTTATCGACAAAGAAGCCGAACTCGCTCGCCTGACGAAAGAAATCGATCGCCTTGACAAGGAAGTGAAACGACTCAGCGGCAAATTAGGCAACAAAGGTTTTACTGACAAGGCACCCGAAGCTGTTGTCGCCGGTGAACAGAAGAAACTCGATGAAGCAAAGTCATCATTGGTTCAACTTCTCGAACAAAAGCAAAAGATTGAGACCTTATAAATACTATTAGCGACATAAATATTGCTAGCTACTCGCTAGCAGATACCTGACCAATAGCCAAACACCCAGTACAAACAGCGCGGTTCCGATCACACCACCGACGATAAAGTGAATCGGTTTACCGATTGTAAAATCGCGCTCGTGATTCTTACTTGATTGCACTCCAATCATTGCTGCAGCAACGCTTTTAGCCACATTCCAGAAACCCGTACCACTACGGGTTTGCGCTGCTTGCTTATCTAGTGGCTTGATTGGATCTTTATCCTGATCGTTCATCGGAACCACAGTGCCATCAGAAACGGATACCCGCTTTGGCAGAGAACGTCGTAAATTCTCCGGTACGATCAGCTTCGACAGTGAATCCGAGCCCCGCGTTGACAGTCACGCCCACGTAAAGCTTATCTAGAGTGAAGGTCTCTTCGACAAGGCTTCCGATGTTTGGGTCCGCATTAGTGCGCACGACACCTACCCCACCATAAGGGGTCAGGAATAAGAATCCTTTGCTTATCGTCAGTTCTACCGCTGAGTTAGTCATATTCAGCCCCGCGATACCTTGGAGCAAACTGTAACTGCCACGTATTGCAATTGCAGGTTTCAGCAAACTACCTTGGGCGAGCGAAACACGCAGCTCGGCACCGAGCACTGATAGATCCGAATCAGGAACTGCACTCAAGAACGCACCAACGTCAAGCCCAAATGGCAAGCCTTTGTGTGCATGAACACGTGGCAAGATCAAAGCATCTCCATCAAACGAACCATCGCTTGCCAGATCAAAAACACCTTGGTCAATTTCGGTGCTGGATAGCTCAATACCAACGTCAAGACCTAGCACACCTAAGGACTCAGCAGGAATTACACCCTTATAATGCGTCGCCGCACTGAGGTTTTTCGCCAATAGTGCAAACGCGCGCTGATCCAGATTGCCCAGCGAGTTAAACGATTCCGCTTTGGCAACCATCGACAACGATGATGCGATAGCAAGACAAGCAACAACAACAAAGCGTTTGATGAACATAGTGTTACCCATACAGATTAAGCTTCTGCTTCTTCGAGCGCCTGCATGCAGTTGAGTAGACTATCCTCACACTCAGCCAACGTCTTGCGAGCATTGGCCTCATCGCGTAACAACTCACTCAAAGCAGACCTCTGGTCATCATTGTACAGGGCCTCATCACCAAGCTTCGTCTGAATCGCTGATAGTGTCAAACTGGCGTCATCCAATGCGCGCTCAGCTTCAGTTACGGCGCGCGTTAGAGGGGCAAGTCGCTGACGTTTATCCGCCTCGTCACGTTTTTGCTGTTTTCTGTCAACAGCTGCAGGTGCGAGAGCATCAGCTGACAAGGGGTCATCGTTGAGTACAACGTCCGATTTTTTCGATTGATCATTCAACCAACGCGCATAACCATCAAGATCGTCATCAAAATCCTGTAACTTGCCACGACTGATTAACCAAAGCGTATCGACGACCGCTCGTAGCATGATTCGATCATGAGAAATGACAACAATTGCGCCTTCAAAAGACACCAGTGCATCTGCAAGCGCCTGACGCATATCGATATCCAGATGATTGGTCGGTTCATCGAGCAATAAAAGGTTAGGCTGAGTTTGCACGATCAATGCAAGGCTCAGTCTTGCGCGTTCCCCACCTGAAAGCGTATCGCTTGTTTGCATGGCACGGTCACCCTGAAACCCAAAGCTACCCAGGTAGGTTCGCGCATCAGCATCGCTAATGCTTGCATCTTGGTGTTGCAGTGCTTGAAGAGGTGTCAGTTCTCCGCGCAATTGATCTACCTGATGCTGTGCAAAATAACCAACCTTCAGCTTCTGCGCTGGTGTTCGTTGCCCGGCTTGCGCCTGCAGATCGCCTACCAATGATTTTACGAGTGTTGATTTTCCCGCACCGTTAACCCCCAGGAGGCCAATCCTGTCGCCACTGTGAATAGTCAGATTGATATTCGACAATACCGTGTTATCACCATAGCCAAGCACAACCTCATGCATGACGATCAATGGACTCGGTGTACTGCTTGGTGGTTTGAACTTGAAGGTAAAAGGTGAATCGACTCGCACTGCTGACGTCTCACCTAGACGCTCTAACATTTTAAGCCGACTCTGTGCCTGACGCGCTTTGGTCGCTTTTGCCCGAAACCGATCAACGAAGCCCTGTAACTCCTTGCGGCGCTTTTCGGTTTTCTCATGCACGGCTTGCTGATTTTGTAAACGGGCGTTTCGCCAACTTTCAAATGCACTGAAGTTGCCAGTGACAAATGCAAGGTCTCCCGACGAGATATTCAGCGTGTGAGTGGTAACCGTATCCAGAAACTCACGATCATGCGATACCAAAATTAACGTTCCAGTGAATTGCTTTAACCATTGCTCAAGCCACAGCACCGCATCAAGGTCAAGATGGTTTGTCGGTTCATCAAGTAGCAATAATTCGTTCGGACTCATCAACGCCTGTCCAAGATTCAGACGCATACGCCAACCACCCGAGAATTGCTTGACCGACGCTTCATGTTGCGACTCGGCAAAACCGAGACCATTGAGCAATGCACCAGCTCGCGAGCGCACCTGATAACCACCAGCTTGTTCATATTCAGCTAATAGATGAGCGTGACGAACACCATCATCAGCGCATGTGTCTATCGCTCGTTCAAGCTCTCGTATTCGCTTATCACCATCGATTATGTAATCGATGGCTGATTGATCAGATGACGGCGTTTCCTGAGCAACATGTGTGATTTTGATTTGCTGCTGTAGCGCAATAGTGCCGGTATCAGGCTCAAGTGAGCCCTGAATCATTGCAAACAGGCTCGACTTGCCCGAACCATTGACTCCAGTGAGACCCACTTTTTGGCCAGCATGTACAACGGCATTCATGCCGCCAAACAGCAATTTTCCATCTCGCCGGCAACTCACATCAGAAAAACTTAACATGTTGATATTTTACGCTTTAACTAAAGTCCGAGGAGTGCCTTCTGTTATGATCGCCGCATTGCCACGAGGACGGTCATCATGCATAAATCATCACGACTGTACATGGTTCTGGGCTTGAGTTTGCTACTGGGAAGTTGCGGTATCAACAACATTCCCACCTTTGACGAAGCCGTCAATGGCGCATGGAGCGAGGTACAGAACACCTACAAGCGCCGGGCAGATCTGATCCCCAACCTGATTGCAACCGTTGAGGGTTTTGCAGCTCAGGAAAAAGACGTACTCACGGAAATCACTGAAGCTCGAACCCGAGTGACGCAAATGAATATCTCACCTGAGATGCTCACGGACCCGGCCTCTTTCCAGCAATTCCAGCAAAACCAAGGAGCGCTGGGCTCTGCGCTGCAGCGACTTATGGTTGTCGTCGAAGCCTACCCTGATCTTAAATCCAATGAAAATTTTCTCGCTCTACAGCAACAGCTAGAAGGCACAGAAAACAGAATTGCCGTGTCACGACGCGATTACATCCAGGCAGTGCAACGATACAATACAGAGCTGCGCACAATCCCAGGTCGCTGGTGGCATAAATTCATGTACCCAGAAATGCAGAAGAAAGAAAACTTCAGCATCTCTGAAGAAGATGCAGTGAATCCAACCGTAAATTTCAATAATTAAGTTCATCTCAACGAAAACTCGCCGCATGAACATTGTGGCTCGATGGGTACTGCTACCCTGCCTGTTGTGGTTTGGCATCGTAGCTGCCCATGCCCAAGATCCAGAGTTTCCACCGCTAACAGGTCAGGTAGTCGATCAGGCACAGATCCTCGATGCACAAACCGAGGCGAGCCTGAGCGCAACACTTGCTACGCACGAAACCAGCACCAGCAATCAGGTGGTCGTGGTTACCATCGCTGATCTTCAAGGGTTTGCGATCGCGGACTATGCAAACCGGCTCGGACGTCATTGGGGTATCGGTACCGCCGATAAAAACAACGGCGTTATCCTTTTAGTTGCTCCTGAGGATCGTAAACTTCGCATTGAAGTAGGCTATGGACTTGAAGGTGCTCTCCCTGACGCAACCGCAAGCCTGATTATCCAACGCGA
>CAZQOI010000001.1:0-157058 GCA_964594905.1 uncultured Granulosicoccaceae bacterium | reverse complement strand
ATGGACTTGAAGGTGCTCTCCCTGACGCAACCGCAAGCCTGATTATCCAACGCGAAATCTATCCCAGTTTCAAGCAGTCAAACTATGCAGAAGGTATCACCTCAGGTATTCACAGCATTCTGCAAGCAATAGAAGGTGAATACACCCCATCGGCGTCGTCAAAGAATTCAGCTGACGACATCAGCAAGAAGATTGGTAGTTTCGTTCCGTTGATTTTTATCGCTATCGTCGGTATCCCAGAGCTACTAAGGCGCCGCGGTTTACGCCGTGTAGCAAACGGTGCTTTTGTCGCGGGCTTTGCAGGTTTGGTCACGACTTTGGGCAGCGGTAATATTCCGATTGGTCTGATCATCGCTTTGGGCGTTTTCATCCTGGTTTATTTGATCAGCTCAAACAAACCACGTGGTGGTGGCGGGCCCAGTGGAGGTACTGGTGGCCCAAGGCATAGCACTGGTGGCTTCAGCGGCGGTGGCGGTGGCGGTGGCAACTTCGGCGGTGGCGGTTTCAGTGGCGGCGGAGGCAGTTTCGGTGGCGGTGGCGCGTCGGGGAGTTGGTAACGTGATAGGCAATAACCACTTTCTCACCAGCGCTGAAAAGTCAGCACTCGAAAAACGCATAAGCCAAGCCGAGGACAGTACACGAGCTGAAATCATGATGGTCATTGCTCGGCAAAGCGATGGCTATCGTTATATACCGATGCTTTGGGCCGCACTGATCGCACTGAGTGTTCCTGGATTATATTTTTTGTACAACACCATCACCACCGGTGGATGGGGAGTCGCAGATGCCCAACAATTCGATTACATCTACCCCATCCAGGTATTGGTTTTTCTCGGCCTTGGCATGCTTTTCCAACTACCAGCAGCACGTCTATTGATAATTCCAAAAAGCGTCAAGCGGCAACGTGCCGCTCGACATGCGCACGAACAGTTTTTTATTCAAAACCTACATCAAACAGTCGAAAACACAGGTGTTCTAATCTTTGTATCGGTCGCAGAACATTATGTCGAAATCCTTGTTGATACCGGTATCGCCGCAAAGATCGACAATCGAGAATGGCAGGCGACCATCGATGATTTTGTAAAGGATGTGCAAAGCGGAAATATTGCTGAGGGATTTAATCGCGCTATCACGCACTGTGAGACTGTGCTGAGCAATCATTTCCCTGCCGATCCGCAGGCTTCTTCAAAACGCGATGAACTACCTAATCATCTGATTGAGATTTGATCTCTCCAGATAAGACGAAGGACATAAAAGCAAAGGGCACGAGTGCAGCCAGGGCCCAGCGCAAATCAAAGAGCTCAGACAAAAATCCAATTAGTGGCGGTGCCAACAAGAACGCACTGAACGCAATCATGTTCAACGCAGCGACATTGTCAGCAGCACTTCGCCCCGGGCGATTGGCTGCGACCGTTACCGCCAATGGAAATACCACTGCCACCCCAGCGCCACACATTGCAGCTGCTACCAGCGCAAAGGGCGTGTTAGGTGAAAAAGCAAACATCGCGATGCCAATAGTTGCGGCTATTGCACTGATCTGTACAACGCGAAGATCGCCGTAGCGTGTAGCCAGCGAATCACCAGTCATGCGAACGGTTGCCATGACTATTGAGAAGAATGAATAAGTGATGCCGATAATCCAAGGGCTAGCACTGAGAACATCGCGCATGAAAACCGCTGACCAGTCAATAAAAGCACCCTCCACCATCATGACGCCAAGCGGCATCATGCACAAAAGCACAATAGCTCGGTGCGGCAGGCGAAACACTGAACCTCTATCCACATTATCTTCACTACCGTTCAGTTCATCTGATTCAAGCCGCGGTAGCAAAGATGCAGCAGCGAAACCTGCAAGGGCAATTACGGGCAACACGATTAGAAAATGTAAACCGACGGTTACTGAAGCTTCGGCAAATGCAGCCCCAATCAAAGCGCCGAACATGGTTCCAAGGCTCCAAAAACCGTGGCAACGCGACATCAACCGTTTTCCAGCTTCCCTCTCCAGGCGTGCAGCCTCTGTGTTCATGGCCGTTTCACAAATGCCAACTGCTACACCAGCGAACACGAGCATCAACATAAGTGCTGGCAGAGAGCTGGCCCATCCGACACCAATGAAAGTAAACGCAAACAGTGGTAAGGACAGACGGCAGGCATGACGAAGACCGATTCTGCCAACCAATGATCCAGCCATTGAAAGGCCGATCATGGTACCCATGGGAAACGCCAGCAAGCCAAGACCAAGCTCAGCATCGTTCAAACCGAGTGTCGATTTGATATCAGGGATTCTCGGTATCCACTGTCCGATTACCGAAGACTCGAAAAAGAAGACACCAAAGATCGCCAGTACTGACCAGCGCTGAGCAGACATGAATGCAAGGCCATAACAAGGAAGGCGCGAGCATACCGCAAGTTTTATGGCGTTAGTTGATCCCGAAAAAAAACAAACCTAGTAGACGAGCTGAGCTCGCCTACTTTTTCGAAGCTGATTTCTTACCGATTCTAACGACCTTGTCTTGACCTGCTGCATGCAGCTCATCAAGATATTCGCGGAATTCTTTACCGACTTCATCATGCTCCAATGCGAACTCAACCTGTGCCTTCAGGTAGCCGAGTTTGCTACCACAATCGAATCGACGTCCATCAAAGTTGTACGACAAGACGCGTTCTTGCTTCAAAAGGTCTGCGATAGCATCAGTCAACTGAATTTCGTTACCAGCACCGCGCTCAGTGTTTTCCAATAGATCAAAGATTCTTGGAGTCAGAATGTAGCGTCCAACAACGGCAACATTGCTTGGCGCTTTGTCTGTAGGTGGCTTCTCAACGATACCAGAGACTTCCATCAGCCCAGGGCGAACTTCCGTACCAGCGACAATACCGTAGGAACTGACATCTTCCATCGGTACCGGCTCAGTGCCGAGTATTGAACAGTGTTGGTACTCAAACAGATCGACCATCTGACTCAAGCAAGGCTTAGCGCTGAAATTGATTAAATCGTCCGCCAGAATGACGGCAAAAGGTTCATCGTTGACAACAGGTCGAGCACAGAGCACGGCATGTCCAAGGCCAAGGGCTTGAGATTGTCTGATGAAAACGCATTTGACGTGCGATGGCAAAATGCTCCGAAGTACCTCAAGCATTTCTTTTTTGTTTTTTGCCTCTAGTTCGCGCTCAAGTTCGTACGCGGTATCGAAGTGATCTTCGATCGAACGCTTGTTTCGCCCAGTGACAAATATCAAGGTGTCGACCCCAGCAGCAACGGCCTCTTCAGCCGCGTATTGAATCAGGGGTTTATCGACTACTGGCAGCATTTCCTTGGGATTCGCCTTAGTCGCGGGTAGGAATCGAGTCCCCATACCGGCAACCGGAAATACCGCTTTTTTAATTTCTTTCATTCAATGCTCCGACTCAACTATCGCCAACGTCAGTTCTACCGCCTCGCGGCAGCCCGAATTTGATAAGATTTGCAAAAGTAAAGCCAACTATCTGAGAATACTGTCATGACTTACGTGGTTACAGAGAACTGCATCCGCTGCAAGTACACAGACTGCGTGGAAGTCTGCCCTGTGGACTGTTTCCATGAGGGGCCGAATTACCTGGTTATTGATCCTGAAGAATGTATCGATTGTTCACTTTGTGAGCCCGAGTGCCCAATAAATGCCATTGTGGCAGAGGAAGATATGACGCCTGCGGACGAGCCTTATCTCGCCCTGAATGCCGAACTATCTGCCATCTGGCCGGTTATCACAATTCAGAAAGATCCTCCTGAAGACGCCAAAGAATGGGAAAACAAACCCGACAAACTTCAACATCTCGAACGGTAGCTCCGGGCTGCTAGGCCTGATACGAACGCCGTCCGCGAATACGAGTCATTAGCTCATAGCTTATCGTCCCTGCCGATGCCGCAAGCAAATTAATAGCGGCATTATTACCCCACAACTCTGCACTCATCATGCGTCTAGGATTTGCGACGGTGCGCAGATCCACAGCAATTGAGTCCATCGAAACGCGTCCAATCACAGAGCAACTTGTACCGTCAATTTTAACACTGGCGTCGGCGTCAAGTATTCGCGGCACACCATCAGCATAGCCAATACCAACAAAGCCGACTGGCATATCCTCAGGACAATGCCATGACTGACCGTAGCCTATTCCACATCCGGCAGCGAGATGCTTTACTGAAATGAGAGGTGCTGTAACGGTCATTGCCGGTTTGAGAGTTATACCTTCAGGTAAGCTTTTTTCAAGTGGATTACTGCCATACAGCATGATTCCAGGTCTTGCCCAATCACGAATCGATTGCGGCCATGCAAGGACGGCTGCGGAGTTTGCAAGACTAAATTGCAAGTCACCGGCAACCGCTTGAACGCGGTTGAACGCGTCGATTTGCGACAATGTAAAATTGTTTGACGTTTCATCGGCCGAAGCAAAATGGCTCATGACACCCATCCAATTGATACCATTTTCAGATTGCAATATCTCTATCGCTTGCGCCGGTGAGACACCGAGACGCCCCATGCCGGTATCCACTTTGAGCCAGACAGACAAGGTGGATCGCTTTGGATGCGTTTCAATCCATTCAAGTTGCTCAAGATCATGAATGACTGGCCAGATGTCAGCAGCTGAAATCAACTCAAAGTCCTCAACACGTTGTGGACCTTGTAATAACAGTATGGGGCTGGTAATTCCCGCGTCACGAATCTCCATCGCTTCAGCGAGGGTGACAACCGCGAAGCCATCAGCATTCTCGCGGGCATCGATGCTGCTTGTCAGTGCTTTAGCAACTGCTACAGCTCCATGACCGTAGGCATCGGCTTTTACCGTCGCGAGCACCTTGCTGGGGTTACCGTTAACGACGCCTAGGCGACGCGCCACGGCAAGATTGTGTCTTAAGTGATTTAGATGAACAGTGATCGAGACCGAGCGGGTATCAGCTTGCATGGCACTTAAGCTCAGGAAAACTCGCCAGTCATGATTTCAGGCGAATAGTTTTCAAAACGCGTGTACTGGCCCAGAAAGGTCAAGGCAACTGTCCCTATCGGCCCGTTTCGCTGTTTACGAATGAGAATCTCAGCCTTCCCCTTGCTTTCTTCATCGTCAGGGTTGTACACCTCATCGCGATAAATAAAGATGATGACGTCTGCATCTTGTTCAATCGCTCCGGATTCACGAAGATCTGACATGACAGGCCGCTTGTCAGGACGTTGTTCCAAAGATCGATTGAGCTGTGACAACGCGATAATCGGAACATTAAGCTCCTTAGCCAGCGCTTTAAGCGAGCGAGAGATTTCAGATATTTCAGTGGCACGATTTTCACCACCACCAGCTACTTGCATTAATTGCAGATAGTCGATCACGATCAGACTCAAACCATGCTCACGAGCCAAACGCCGCGCGCGAGCGCGAAGATCAGTTGGGGTCAGCGCTGGTGTATCGTCGATATACACATTGCGTTTTTGGTTCAGTAACGTAATCGCCGATGTAATACGTGGCCAGTCCTGCTCGGCTAGTCGACCGGTGCGAAGTTTCTGCAATTCCACACGGCCAAGGGATGCAATCATCCGCATACCAATTTGTTCAGCCGGCATTTCCATACTGAACACAGCAACCGGTGCATCAGCCTCCATCGCAGCATTCTCTGCAATGTTCATTGCAAAGGTTGTCTTGCCCATCGACGGACGCCCGGCAACAATAATCAGATCAGATTGTTGCAAGCCGCTGGTTTTTTCATCCAACTCTTTGAAGCCAGTGGATATACCAGTAATAGCAGCATCGGATTCAAACAGAATGTTGATACGTTCGATAGCACCAGCAAGCACACTTTTGATGTCGTGAAATCCACCAGCGCTTTTGGCGGTTTGATCAGAGATCGCAAACACTTTGGTTTCAGCTTGATCAAGCAGTTCTTTAGAGGTTCGACCGTCAGCGTCATACGCAGAGTCGGCAATCTCATTAGCCACAGAAATCAATTGTCGTAATACTGATCGCTCGCGAACAATATCGGCATAGGCTTTGATATTGCCAGCGCTAGGCGTGACTTCAGCGAGCGCACCTATGTAATGCAAGCCTCCCGCATCTTCCAGCAATCCATGTGTATCGAGATGACCACTAACAGTGACGATATCAGGATTAAGGCTTTCCGTTACCAGAGATGAAATTGCGCGAAAGATAAGACGATGGTTAAGCTGGTAAAAATCCGTCTCAACAACCGTGTCTGAGATTTTATCAAAGCCTTCATTGGCTACCAACATCAGGCAACCCAAAAGCGCTTGCTCTGCTTCTATCGAATGTGGGGGGGTATTGCTGGTTCGCCGAGATAGCTGTTCCAACAATGCCTGTGTGTCGGATTGAGCAGGTGAGGCGCTGATACCAAAATCAGCAGGACTTGCATCAGATGCAATGCCAAACTCATCGCTGGCAACTGGCTCCAAGCCAAGCTGTGAAAGATCTGCACCAGGTGGAATATCGGTTTGAGCATCGCTAGGCATTCCTGATGGAATGCCGGGATGCACATCGTATTCGTCTGGCGGATTTGCCATGTCAGACAGGCATGAGGAAGTCTACCTAGACTTCTTCACCAACCACGTTGACGGTAATTGTGGCGTCTATATCACTGTGCAAGTGCAAGGTGATTGGATGTTCACCAATCATGCGCAACGGACCTTCCGGCATACGCACTTCCTTTTTCTCAACCGGATGACCCGCTTCTTCGCAAGCTGCTCGGATTTCATCGGTACCGATAGAGCCAAACAGCTTTCCCTCGGTGCCAGCTCTTGACGTGATGCTGACCAACAGCCCATCAAGTTGAGCCATACGAGCCTCTGCAGCAGCCAGCGTATCCGCTTGTTGTTTCTCAAGCTCAGCGCGACGCTGATTGAACGCCTCAATGTTGGCTTCAGTGGCCATTTCCGCCTTGCCCTGTGGCAACAGGAAATTACGCGCAAAACCCGATTTCACATCAACAAGATCGCCGAGTAATCCGACGTTGTCTATTTTTTCCAGCAAGATAACTTGCATTACCAGTCTCCGTTAAGTCCTAAGAGCGGCGAAGCCCATATAGGTTATCCGCCAAGCCCAGCGCCGACAACAATAACGTTGTTTGCGGCACTATCATCAGCAGGTATATACCCACCAACCAATTTTTATTAAGCCCCCGCTCACGTACTAGTGAGTGGATGACCGCCAAACCTTGCGTAAAGAACGCAAACAAAAAAACCATCGATGCCGCCCGCCACCATTGTCCACCAATGAGAAAAGCCGCCAACACTACAATGACGCACACCATTGCCATCGATTTACCCAATGACAAGGCGTGAAATTCCTTTTTGAATCCTCCCGGATTCAACAGTGCCGCCTGCCAGCTCCTGGCAAGAAACAATGCACCCATTGCCAGGCTCATAACGGTGACACCGAGAAAGCCTGTCATCATCTCAGCTATGCCTTGCGACGCTGCGTCGATATCCTTTTCCGAAATCTGCAGCTGTGACGAAGACAACTGTGCAAAGCTTTGATCAAACTGACTCTTCCAGAACGCCGTACTGTCCGGGAAAAACACCAATGTACCCAGAACCGCGACCAATCCACAACCCAAAGTGGCAACAACAGCCATATTGAGGCTTCTTGTGCGGGCCAACACGATCGATGCGACTACCGCTGGTAACCAGAAACTTAAAGTCGCCACTGGCATCGCCACTGCCGATCGATACAACACAAGCGACAAAACAATCAACAACGCAATGCAGACAGCCATCACTTGCACTGCTGCCATTTCACCATGACGCAGAACAACGAAGGACACCACCGCGGCACTTGCAATCAGTAATGCCACCGACAGAAAACTTGCAATAAAAAACAGTACTGGCGCAGATCCGGCACCAGTCAATAAAAATGCCGGTAACAAAAGCGCAGCGAGGATAAGCCCCGCCGCAACCAATGCGGAGGCAAGAGGACCTCGTTCAGCTAATCGAGCCAGCCAAAGCATGCATTACTAGTGCTGGTCGGTATATGGCAATAAAGCCAAATAGCGCGAGCGCTTGATAGCAGTTGCCAGCTGTCGCTGATAACGCGCCTTGGTACCCGTAATACGACTGGGAACGATTTTGCCCGTTTCAGTCACGAAGCCTTTCAGTAGTTCGAGATCTTTGTAATCGATTTCGGTTATACCTTCAGCGGTGAATCGGCAATATTTACGGCGACGAAAATAACGTGACATGATTTATTCCTTTTGATCTTATTCAGCAGCAGGCGCTTCGGCAGCGGATTCATCAGCAACGTCAGCAGCCGGGGTGTCTGAGTCTGACGCATCGTCAGATTCAGAGCGGCTACGGCGTTCCTCATCACCACGGGTGTCTTCTTTCTTGATGAGTGGTGAAGGCTCGGTAACCGGGCGAGACTGTGACAAAACCATATGACGGATGACCGCATCATTGAATTTGAACGCGCTGGTCAATTCGTCAATGGTTTGCTGATTACACTCGATGTTCATCAAGGTGTAATGCGCTTTGTAGATCTTGTTGATCGGATAAGCGAGCTGGCGCCGACCCCAATCTTCCTGACGGTGGATAACCCCGTCATGACTATCGATAATGCCACGATACCGCTCAATCATCGCGGGCACCTGTTCGCTCTGGTCAGGGTGGACCAGAAACACAATTTCGTAATGACGCACAATGGCTCCCTATGGGTTTCGCCCGACGTAGCAGACTCCGGAATTCCGGAATACACCAGACTGGACGAGGAAGAAACTAACTACGAGAATGTAGCCGGCGAATGATAGCCGATCACGAATCTAGCCGCAATGCTGGGAGCTGCTCTTTGGCGGTTATTCCTATTCCATGGGGTCTTATTGAGACCGTTGCTGTCGACGAGCCTCAAAAAGAGCCACACCCGTGGCAACTGACACATTCAAACTCTCCACCTGACCCAACATCGGGATGCTAAACAGGGAATCGCAAGCTTCGCGAGTCAAGCGCCGCATGCCCTTTCCTTCAGCGCCAAGCACCAGGGCGACAGACCCTGTCAAATCAAGCTCATACAAAGACTCCGTGGCCTCCCCGGCCGCGCCGAAGACCCAGAAGCCTAGTTTCTGCAAGTCGCTGATCGCCCTTTTCAGGTTGGTCACCTGTACCAAGGGAATCGTCTCGGCGGCTCCAGATGCGACCTTCCTGACAACGGGCGTTATGCCAACGCTATTGTCTACTGGAACGACCACAGCATCAGCGGCCACAGCGTCAGCAGAGCGAAGACAAGCGCCAAGGTTGTGCGGGTCCTGCACTTCATCGAGCACCAACACTAAAAGGGGTCGACTCTGCCGCGCCTGGCGCGATTCGATCACCGCCACAAGATCAGTGTTTGGGTTTACATCGGTTTGACCACTGATGACTGCAACTACACCCTGATGCTGAACATCACTGACCAGAGCATCCAATGTCTTGCGATCAACTTCGGCGACACGCAATCCGCTCGATCGGGCCAACTCGATGACAGAGCGAAGTCTTGAATCACGACGCCCCCGCTGAACAAGCAGGCGATCGATTTTTCCAGAAGACGATTTCAGCAACGCCTTGACGCTGTGCATCCCACCGACATGCTGCTCTGTCACGATCGGACGTTTCGGCTGCGCGGTTGTTTCTTCTTGCTTCGCGTTTTCTTTGCAGCTGGCTTCTTGCCTTGCCCGCGCTTGTTTGCAACCTTTTTGTTTCCAGTCTTCTTACTGCTGACTTTCTTGCTAAGACGCTTCTTCTTGATGGTCTTTCGAGTATTAGTGTTTTTCTTGGCTATTTTCTTATTGGTGGTTTTCTTGTTGGCAGTTTTTTTATTACTGCGTTTTTTACCAACAGAATTTTTGCTGGTTCTTTTTTTATTGACCTTTTTACGGCCAATTTTCTTATTGCTAGACTTGCCGCTCAATTTATTTCTGGCTTTTTTAGCTAAGGCATTCTTTTTCGCAATTTTTTTCGCCTTCTTACTTGCCTTCTTTTTTACCACCGTTTTACCTGCAGCCGTCTTGCGCGTGGATTTTTTGGTAGCTTTTTTCTTGGTTGTTTGGCCGGTACCCTGCTGAGAAGATTGTTCGGCAGATTTTCTGGTGGCGCGTTTTCTGGCTGGTTTCTTTTTTACTTTTTTCCGACCTTTACGCGTGGGCGTTTCAGCAACGGGTGCACCGCTCCTGACCTGGAGAATTTCATCAAAAACCTCTTGGGCTTTTTCCTTTACTTCGCGTTTACTCTCACGTCGAGATTTCTTTTGGCCACGACGTGATTTGCCGGCAGCTTTTGAATCTTTGGACACTTCGTTAAAGTCGATCTTGCGCTCATCAAGATTGACCGACGCCACCTGCACTGTTATCGCATCACCAAGATGATATTGCTGACCGGTACGCTCACCGATCAATGCGTGGGCACCTTGATCAAACTGATAAAAATCACGCGACAGGTTGGTAACGTGTACCAAACCTTCGATATGAATATCCTTGAGCTCGACAAACAATCCAAACGATGTAACCGCCGTTACAACACCTGGGAACTCACTACCAACATGCTCTTGCATGTATTCACATTTCAACCAGGCGACAACATCACGAGAGGCTTCTTCAGCCCGCCTCTCAGATGTCGAGCAGCTTTCACCAATCGCCAGCATACTCTCGCTTGAGTAGCGAAACTTGTCCTTGGCTACCCTGCTCAAAACATGTTTGATAGCTCTGTGCACCATCAGATCCGGATAACGTCTTATCGGAGAAGTGAAGTGTGCGTATTGCGTTAAAGCCAGACCAAAATGTCCTTCGTTTTTTGGTTGATACACGGCCTGTTGCATCGATCGAAGCATCACGGTCTGAATAACAAGGCGGTCAGTACGATCTTTGATTTCACGGCTCAATGTTGCGTAATCGAGCGCTGTTGGTGAATCGCCACCACCCAAAGACAAGCTTCTTAACGCGAGAAACGATCTGAGATCGTCAAGACGATCAGCTTTAGGTCCGTTATGCACCCGATACAAAGTGGGAATCTCATGGTGTTCAAGAAATGCTGCGGCGGCAATATTCGCGAGAATCATGCATTCCTCTATAAGCTTGTGCGCATCGTTACGCACCACTGGCACAATCTCACTAATTTTTTTCTGATCATCAAAAAGAATGCGAGTTTCGGTTGATTCGAACTCAATCGCTCCCCTTGTCGCACGTAAGGCGCTCAAGGCACTGTATAGCCGATGTAATTCTTCAAGCATGGGCATTAACGACTGGTGCTGTCTACGTAGGGGCGACGAGTCGTCAGTCAACATTTCATTGACTTCCGAGTAAGTCAGTCGTGCATGCGATTGCATAATCCCGTTGTAAAAAGTGGCTCGACGAATTGCGCCGTTTTCTTTGATGCTGATTTCACACAACATACACAGACGATCCACTTGAGGATTAAGTGAACACAAGCCGTTGGACAAAACCTCGGGCAACATTGGCACGACACGCCCTGGAAAGTAAACCGAGGTACCGCGTTTGATCGCCTCATCGTCAAGCGGCGAATCTGGTTTGACGTAGTGTGCAACATCAGCAATCGCGACCAGCAATCGCCAACCGTCCGCAGTGCGTTCACACCAAACCGCATCATCAAAATCCCTGGCATCACTGCCATCGATGGTGACCAACGGCAAGTCGCGCACATCCTTACGTCCCTTGGCAGCGACCGCTGGCACTGTTATCGAAAATGCCGCAGCTTGATCTGAAACGGCTTCAGGCCAATCAAATGGGATGCCATGGTTATGCAGGGCCATGTCTATCTCCATGCCCGGCCTTAAATGCTGACCCAAGACCTCAACGACCCGCCCCACAGCCTGATGACGACGACTCGGTTGTTCGGTGATCTCGACAACGACGATATCACCGTTCTCAGCTCCCTTGAGCTCATGCGGTGGCACGAGTAGATCTTGATGGATGCGTTTACTATCCGGCGACATGATGATCGTGCCGCGCTCGATGACGAGTTTGCCAACCAAGGTTTTATTGGCGCGTTCAACCACATCAACAATACGACCTTCGCGACGCCCCCGGTGATCAGTACCAGTGACACAAACAACAACCCGGTCACCATGCAACACCTGTCGCATCTGTTTGCCGTTAAGGTAGATATCTTTGTCGTCATCGTCGGTAATCACAAATCCGAATCCGTCCGGATGCGCACTGATACGTCCGGCAACCAAGGCATCAGTATCAACCGGCACTAATCCACGGCGGCGGTTCTGAATAAGTTGCCCATCGCGTTGCATCGCGCCAACACGCCGACGCAGCGCTTCAAGATCATCTTCAGAACTGAGTGCAAGATGCTCGGCGAGCGCTTCGAAATCCATTGGGCCAGATTCAACACCGAGAACGGACAAAATATGCTCGCGGCTGGCGATAGGTGAATCGTACTTCGCCTGCTCACGCTGTCGATGCGGGTCTGCTCCGGCCCGTCTTGACCGCTTTTTCTTCTCGTTCATGGATGTCCCTTGTCAGTATCAACAATCTTTTTGTACTGACGTTTGACTAAAGATAGCTCGTTCGGTACATTTCGCGCTCGAATGTGTTCCAACGCACCTGCCGAGGTGGCGGAATTGGTAGACGCGCCAGCTTCAGGTGCTGGTGAGCTTATGCTCGTGGAGGTTCAAGTCCTCTTCTCGGCACCATTTTTTACGTTGATGCTCTCCATTCCGATTCCCTGAGAAAGCTTTGCATCACACACAAGCACTAAACCAATAGAACCCCAGCACACACTCAAAGCTTGTGAACAGCTAGAGCCACTCAGGAGAAGTCAAACGGCCACTGGCGTATGACGTTTTCAGATCGCTCAGGCCCAGTGGCAACAATGTGTATCGGTACTTCCACTAATTCTTCCAAGCGTTTAATGTAATTTTGCGCAGCAAGCGGTAACTCAGACCACTCCGTAACCCCAGCCGTGTTGGCCTGCCAACCTGGGATGGATTCATAGACAGGTACGCACTCCGTAAATTCCTCGGCACCAACTGGTGGCATGGTCAGGCGTTCGCCATTGAACTCATAAGCCACACAGATTTCCACCGTCTCAAGCGTGTCCATGACATCAAGCTTGGTCAGGCAGATACCAGTCACGCCATTGAGAATACCCGCTCGTTTAACAGCGACTGCATCAAACCAACCACAGCGCCTCTGGCGTCCTGTAGTCGCACCAAATTCGTGGCCTCTCTCACCTAGTTCCTGGCCAACATCATCAAACAGTTCTGTCGGAAATGGACCAGCGCCAACTCGAGTTGTATAGGCCTTGGTAATGCCGAGTACATAGTCAATGGTGTCAGGACCACAACCACTACCACTACAGGCGTTACCCGCAACAGTATTTGAAGAGGTTACAAACGGGTAGGTGCCGTGGTCGACATCCAGCAAGGTACCTTGTGCACCTTCAAACAGGATGCGATCACCCGCCTTGCGGTGCTTATGTATCAATCCCGGCACATCGGCCAGCAGCGGCTTCAAACGTTCAGCTTGTTCGCGCGCTGCAAGTTTTATTTCTTCGACATCCACCAATGGCATACCGTGCCTTGCAAGTGTTTCATTGTGATAGGCGCATGTCATCTCAACCTTTTTGTCGAAACGTTCAAGATTCATAAGATCTTGAATACGTATGGCTCGCCGCGCGACCTTATCCTCATAAGCCGGACCAATACCTCGACCTGTTGTACCTATTGCATCACGACCAGCAGCCTTCTCGCGCGCTTGATCCAGAGCAATGTGATAGGGAAGAATCAGTGTGCACGCGCCACTGATACGCAGACGATCCTCGACGGGTACATCCCGCGCCTTCAACATATCGATTTCATTGAACAAGGCTTCAGGGGACACCACCACCCCATTGCCAATCACACAGGTAACGTGTTCCCGCAATACACCACTAGGTACCAGATGAAGGACTGTTTTCTCGTCACCTATAACTAATGTGTGGCCAGCATTGTGACCACCCTGGAATCTGACGACCAGGGACGCTTGTTCGGTCAGCAAATCTACAATCTTGCCTTTTCCCTCATCACCCCATTGGGTTCCGAGCACGAGCACACTGTCAGCCATAATTAGAAGGCCTTGAAAAGTTAGGTTATGAGGAAGTGACCGGCTGAACTGTCCAGCGGTCGTTGATTAATTCAAGTTTCCGATTGCAACCACTGTTATCTGCAGTTTCGGCTGTATCTGGCAGTGCAACGATAACCCGCTCGCCATCATCGCGAAGCGATTTGATCGTCGACCAGGCATCTGTGGCAGAACTGGCGTCCACAAAGATACCGATCCTGTTGGCGACTACTGATTCTTGGCTAGAATTCGCGCCAGATTCCGCAAGACGCACAAGGTCGCCGCTGAAACCTGTTGCCGGTCGAGAATGCCCAAACGCTTCGCCAATATCGTCGTAACGACCGCCTCGGGCGAGTTCCATACCGGTTGTGTCATAGAGGCCGAACAGAATTCCAGTGTGATAGCGATAACCACGCAACTCAGATAAGTCCACGTGAATATTGATATCAGGATGCGTTTTACGAATCGCTTGTATTACTTCGGTGACTCTATCAAGTGCGATAACAACACCATCGTTAGTATCACCCAGGACATCCCTTGCCTTTTCAATAACACTTGCATCTCCACGCATCGAAGGTAATGACGCAAGGCCGCGCGCAGCTTGGTTGTCACTAATATTGCTTAACAGGTTTTCAAGGTCAGGCACCGCACCGTTATGCAAAGCGGCAAACACATCATCAACCATTACTGGAGGCAAATCAGCTTGGTCAGCCAGATTTGCGAACACACCAACATGACCAAGATCAAGCAGCAGCTCTTGAGGTTTAATCCCCGAGAGCAAAACTGTATCGAGCATCAATCGAACAATTTCGATATCACTGGACGCTCCGGCGTGTCCAAAAAGCTCGGCACCAAACTGCAAGGGTGTGCGACTACCACCAGCACCATCGCCACGAGCACGCACGACTGAGCCTGTGTAAAACAGTCGATTCGGCAACTCACGCTGCATGGCATGCGCATCAATGCGCGCAACTTGTGGCGTCATATCCGCACGAATGCCGAGGGTTCGACCGTTATTCTGATCGACCAGCTTGAATGTTTGCAGGTCCATCGTTTCGCCAGTGCCAGTCAACAAGCTGTCGATATATTCGATCAGTGGTGGCATGACGAAATCGAAGCCCCAGGAGTGGCAGCGGTCGATGATCTGCCTACGCAACTGCTCTACGTTTACCGCAGCCTCAGGCAGGAGTTCATTGACCCCGTCTGGCAATTGCCAGCGATCGGTACCGATATCGTTCAAGGTGCTATCGCTTGATTAACTTAGAAAGCTGAGAAAGACAACGCCCGCAATCATACTGGACAAGCCGAAAAGACGCATCTGCGTCTCATCGACTTCCAGAATTTTGCGGATCATCGCCTTATAGGCCCCGGGGTTGAGGAACGGCAAAATACCCTCGAACACCAGGACCAGACACAGTCCTATCAGGATATTTTGCAGCAACTATTGATTCGCCGCGCCCTGCTGCGGCCCATTGAAATACTTGAAAAATTCCGAGTCAGGCTTCAACAGCAACACATCGTTGTTGCCAGTAAAGGCGTTGCGATAGGCGTTCAGGCTTCGGTACAGGTTGTAGAATTCCGGATCCTGGGTAAACGCCTCAGCATAAATATTGGCTGATTCAGCATCACCTGTACCGCGGGTCTCTTCTGCCTGGGCGTATGCGGTTGCCAGAGTCTGTTCACGGATTCGGTCGGCTTCGGCACGAATCTTCTTCGATTCTTCCTCACCCTCTGAACGAATCTCTCGAGCGATCTTGGCGCGATCTTTTTCCATTCGTTGGAAAACTGATTCTCGGACGTCGTCAGGCAACTCTACTTTCTTTATACGCACGTCAAATACCTCAATGCCGAGACCTCTAGCTTGTTCATCAACGGCGACCAGTATTTCCTCACGCAATGTGGAGCGCGCTGATGACACAACCTCACGCACGGTACGTTTACCAAAAGCGTCTTTGACACCTTCACGAATAAACTGAGTCAGACGACTGTTGGCTCGGCTTTCAATACCGCCAAGACGCTTGTAAAAATCCTCAGAGTCAGCGACACGCCATTGTATAAACGAGTTAACGATGACGTTTTTCTTTTCACTGGTGAGAACTCGCTCGGGCTTTACATCAAGCGTTAGAAGTCGCTTATCGAACTTGATAACACGGTTTATCAAGGGCATTTTGAAATGCAAGCCGGGCTCAAATTCTGACTCAGTGATTTCACCAAGACGCAGCTTTATGGCCTTTTCGTATTCGTTGACGGTAAAAAACATTGAGCTAAGCAGCAGCAACGCCAAGGCAACAAACACTAATGTGACAGGATTGGTCAAACGATTCATCGCAATGCACCTCGATCACGTGAGCGTCCAATTTGGCGGGTACCGTTCAAAATGTCGTTTGCCAAGCCATCCTCACCGCTTCTATCCAACGGTTGAATCGATCCACCCGATGGCGCGATACCAGTCGTTGGGGTGGACGCACCTCGCTGTTCGATAAGTTTGTCTATTGGCAGATACATCAAACTGTTTCCGCTTTCATTATCAATAAGCACTTTACTGGTGTTGCCGAGTACCTGTTCCATAGTGTCAAGGTAGAGGCGATCTCTGGTGACATTCGGTGCTTTTTTGAATTCAGTCAGCAAAGACAAGAAGCGACGAGATTCACCAGTGGCTGCTTGCACAACTCGCGTCTTATAAGCTTCGGATTCCTCAAGGTAACGCTGCGCATCACCACGAGCACGTGGAAGAATTTCTCGCATATAGGCTTCCGCTTCATTGATAAAGCGCTCTTTGTCCTCTCGGGCTTTGATCGCATCCGAGAAGGCAGCTTGAACTTCTTCTGGAGGCTGGGCTCTCTCGAGACTGACTGACGTGACATTAATACCAGCCTGATACCGATCCAGAACCGATTGCAGATCATTCTTGGTGGCACTCCAAACAGCAGTACTACCCGTGGTCAACACGGAGTCCAGTAAGGTGGAACCAATAACTTCACGCAAAGCGGCTTCCACGACTTTCTCAAGCGTTCCGTCGGGCCCTCGAACCTTGAACAGAAAGTTCTCCGCGCTGTTAATGTTGTACTGCACGGCAAGATCGATATCGACCATGTTCTCATCACTAGTCAGGATTAGCTGATCAGTTAAACGAGTGGTACGGATTTGCTCGACATCGACCTTCTCGACCTCTTGCACTGGCCAAGGAATACGCCAGTGTGGTCCCGGGGTTGTGGTCTTCACGTGTTTACCAAATTGCGTAACCACGCCAGCCTGCGCCGGCTGAATCAGGTAGATACCCGACAATAGCCACAGACCGACCAGTACGCCGGCTATCAGGCCGAGACCCTTGCCCGAGAGATTGCCACCTGGCAATCCTGGGCGACTCGCTCCACCGCCGTTACCACCGCCACTGCCTTTGGGTTTGCCACTGAGTTCGGCAAACCACTTCTTGATGTTCTTAAAGACGTCGTCAAGATCCGGAGGACCGCCAGAATTTTTCCGGTTACCCCATGGGTCGTTGTCGTTACCGCCTGGCTCGTTCCAAGCCATATTATGTATATGCTCCAGAGAATTCCGGCTTTCGCCAGCTAATAGGTAATTGTATTAAGCCCGACCAGAGGCCGCAAGCGGCGTGACCGAGAGTGTCAGTTCATTATTACGATGTTCACGGGCCAATCGTTCATAATCTGCTTTGTCCATGGCTAATTTAATGTCAGCCGAGCCATCTTCAAGTTGATTTTCCTCGATTATCGCATTTGCGGCAAAAAGCTGAGCGCGAAGTTTTCCCTGGGCGGGTGTTATCCGCAACCAACCCTCTGCCCGACCGCCGGATACACGAATGGCAATCGCCTCGCTAAGCTGTGAAATTCCATCACCAGTGAGCGCCGACACCCAAACGGAGGAAGGATCGCCATTCTCCGACAACTCGACCCGAGGGGCATGCCCGGATTGGTCTATTTTGTTAAAAACCAGCAACTGCGGCACTTCAGCCGCTCCAATACCCGACAGTACCTGATTAACATCGCTCATGCGCTGATCCCGCTCGTCATCACTCTCATCAATTACGTGAAGAATAAGGTCAGCTTCCAGAGTCTCAGTCAAGGTCGACCGAAATGCATCAACCAGTTCGTGGGGTAGATCTCGGATAAACCCGACCGTATCGGCAAGTACGGTTGCGGTGCCACCAGGTAAGTCGAGTCGTCTGAGCGTGGGATCCAGGGTGGCGAACAGCTGATCTGCTGCATACACCTTCTCGTCAGTCAAACGATTAAAGAGAGTCGATTTGCCAGCATTGGTGTAACCCACCAAAGCGACTGTCGTAATGCCAGATTTACCGCGCTTGGCACGACCTTGCTCACGCTGTTGTCGAACCTTGGAGAGACGTTTTTTCAACACTCGAACACGCTCATTGAGTAAACGTCTATCCGTTTCAAGCTGAGTTTCACCAGGACCACGTAAACCGATTCCGCCCTTTTGCCGCTCCAGGTGAGTCCAGCCTCTAACTAGGCGCGTGGACAGATGAACCAACTGAGCCAGTTCAACTTGCAGCTTTCCTTCAAAAGTACGAGCACGTTGTGCAAAGATATCCAGTATCAGGCTGTTGCGATCCAACACACGGACTTTGAGCTCACTTTCCAGATTACGTTCCTGACTAGGTGACAAGGTTTGGCCAAACAGCACCACGTCCGCCTCATGCTGTTTAAGCAGCTGGGCAATTTCCTCAATCTTGCCTTTACCTATGAAATGCCGAGCGGTTGGCCGTTGACGACTGCCAGTGATCGTCTCGAGCACCTCAAGGCCTGCGGATCTGGCCAACTCCTTAAACTCGGCGCGCTCTGCGTCGAGATCAGACGGTTTTCCCTGTTCATCTCGCGAGCGCTGACGAATATCAATGTGGACGAGGAGTGCTTTGTCTCCACTGTCAGGACGTTCGAACAAATTTAGTCGGCGGCTTCGTCTTCCTCACCAGGCAAGGCAATCTTCACCGGCCGGCTTGGAACAACAGTAGAAATGGCGTGTTTGTACACCATCTGGTTAACGGTGTTTTTGAGTAACACCACGAATTGATCGAATGATTCGATCTGACCCTGAAGCTTGATTCCGTTCACCAGATAAATCGAAACGGGAATTCGCTCCTTTCGCAAGGTATTCAGGAAGGGTTCCTGGAGTGACTGCCCTTTCGCCATTTTTTTTTGCCCTTCTCTTTGTTTTGTAACGAACAGCGCCCGAATTGTCACCGTAAGCACTGAACATGTCAACGATCTGTGGGGTTCATAACGAAATTAAGGACATTATTAAGGGGTGGTTCAGGCTAAGGCTCGTAATCTTTGCCCAAGTTCTCGCAAAAAGGAATGCTCCATGTATAAATCTGCCATTTCATTGGCTTTGCTGGCCATAACTAGCTTAGCCGCCACTTCAGCCTTAGCGTTCGAAATTCGGTTTACCGATCTCGGTGACAAACATCGAGTGACTGAACAAAGGACTGGTACTGACGAAGAAATCGCCGCTAGCGTTGAGCTCGCACTACAGGAGCCATCCGTTCAATATCGCCACGATCTTCTCTACGATGAGACCTGGGTTGCTGATGTTGGAACGCTGCTGACAAGGGATCTGGATAATGATGGTTATTACACTGGCTTCAGTCTGAGTATCGATGTAGATACCCACCGCGCGAACCAGACTATCTACCTGTTTATCGAAACGCGCGATTCAGACGGGAACGTATCCCCGCTGCACAGAACTGCAGATTTCGAAATTTACGGTGACGCTTTGTCCGACGAGTACCGAATCGATATAGATCTTGTCACCAGCTATCCTGCCGACGCCTATGACCTGCTCATTGATGTGCACGACGCTTGGGATGATCGGGTTCTCGATACAGTCCGGAGCAATCAATTTTCAAATCTTTCAAGACTGCCGCTGGAGTCAGAAGATCTGGACTTCGAACCCAGTTCACCAGTAGTCCCCGTCAATGATCAAGAACTGCCAACAGGCAGTGTTCGGGTTGTCGAACACGCTGGTAGCGCTAGCTGGATGTGGCTTTCAGGATTAGCACTTCTGGTTCTGAGGAACCGTCTCCCCATCCGACCGAGAAAAATCACCAACAACCGGTAAACGGATCGAGACCTTATAATGGCCCTGTAGGCCCGGTCGTCATTGACCGGGCTTGATCAAACCAGGGGTCCGAATGAGCAGTTACCAAAAAGAGCACCAAAAGTCACTCGAAGACCCGAGCAAGTACTGGCTCGAACTCAGCAACAACGTCAGTTGGCATAAAAAACCAACACAGGGTGTAGACACCAGCAACAGTCCGTTCACAACCTGGTTTGCCGACGGAGAAATCAATGCCTGTTTCAATGCACTGGATGTGCAAGTAAATGAAGGACGTGGCGATCAACTGGCACTGATTCATGACAGCCCGATTACCGGCACTCAACAAAAATTTACCTATTCAAAGTTACTCGATCTCGTTAAGACCTTTGCTGGTGCTCTTAAAGCATCGGGCATTGAGAAGGGAGACCGCGTACTGATCTACATGCCGATGGTGCCAGAAGCAGTCGTTGCGGTATTGGCAACGGCTCGCTTGGGAGCCGTTCACTCTGTCGTGTTTGGCGGCTTTGCGGCAAAGGAACTGGCAGTTCGAATCGATGACAGTACGCCGAAAGTTATTGTCACAGCATCCTGCGGTATTGAGCCCGGACGAGTGGTCGAATACAAACCCTTGCTCGATGAAGCAATAGAACTCGCCACTCACAAAGTTCCCCGCTGCATCCTGTTGCAACGCGAACAATGCATAGCACCACTGATTGATGGACGCGATATTGACTGGCAAGACAGTATCTCTGATGTAACACCGGCTGAGTGCGTACCAGTAAAAAGTACTGATCCGCTTTATATACTTTATACGTCTGGAACCACAGGCGCGCCCAAGGGCGTCGTCAGAGATACCGGTGGTTGTGTTGTCTCATTGAAATGGACCATGTCAGCGATCTACGACGCCAATCCCGGTGATGTGTATTGGGCCGCGTCAGATATTGGTTGGGTAGTTGGCCACTCGTATATTATTTACGGACCATTGTTTCAAGGCTGTACAAGCGTCATGTACGAAGGTAAGCCTGTGGGCACTCCAGATGCCGGTGCATTCTGGCGGGTTATCAGTGAGCATAAGGTCAAAATACTGTTCACTGCCCCAACCGCTTTTCGTGCCATTAAGAAAGAGGATCCCAATGGTTCGCTACTTAAAGACCATGACCTCTCGTCTTTTGAAGCGCTCTACCTCGCAGGAGAAAGGTGTGATCCCGATACGCTCGAATGGGCGCAACAGAAACTAGGCAAACCCGTGATTGATCACTGGTGGCAAACGGAAACTGGTTACTCAATTGCTGCCAACTGTCGCGGCATCGAAGCACTACCAATAATTCCTGGTTCACCGTCAGTTGCAGTACCTGGTTACGACATCAAGGTGCTGGATAATGATGGCAAGCCAGTGCCAGCGGGAGACATTGGTGCAATTGTCGTCAGCTTGCCACTACCCCCTGGCACGTTCAGCAACCTGTGGAACGCAAGCGATCGATTCAAGTCAGCCTATTTTGAACGTTACCCTGGTTACTACGAAACCGGAGACGCAGGGTTTATTGATGACAAGGGTTATCTCTTTGTTATGTCACGTACCGACGATGTCATCAATGTCGCAGGCCATCGCTTATCAACAGGCGCTATGGAGGAAGTACTCGCCGGCCACCCAGATGTTGCTGAGTGCGCTGTGATGGGTGTGCACGACGACTTGAAAGGACAACTGCCAGTTGGCCTTGTGATTGTGAATGCAGGCTGTGATAAAAGCGAAGAGGATATCTGCAAAGAACTTGTTACCAAGGTTAGACAGGACATCGGACCGGTTGCCGCATTCAAATCTGTCGCTGTGGTTGCAAGATTACCCAAAACACGCTCTGGAAAAATTCTTCGCGGCACTTTGCGATCGATTGCTGATAACAAAGAGTGGAACATGCCCGCAACCATAGAAGATCCAACGGTACTTGATGAAGTCACAACAAGCCTTGAAACACTTGGCTACGGTCGAGCACGCTCATGACGGACGTTCATACTCGCCTTGCAGACAAACGCGTTGCAGCACTTGCCGGTGGTGGTGAACGCCGCGTAGAAGCCCAACATGCCAAAGGTAAACTGACAGCACGTGAGCGATTAGCTGTGTTGTTCGATCCGCATAGCTTTCGCGAATGGGATATGTTTGTCGAGCACGATTGCCATGACTTCGGCATGGAAAAAAATCGCGTTCCCGGTGATGGTGTCGTGATTGGCTACGGTCGTATAAACGGGCGATTGGTATTTGCATTCAGCCAGGACTTCACGGTACTCGGCGGATCACTTTCAGCGGCACATGCGCGAAAGATCTGCAAACTTATGGACCATGCCATGAAGGTTCAGGCACCTGTGATCGGTATCAACGATTCAGGAGGTGCGCGTATTCAGGAAGGTGTTGCATCTTTGGGTGGATATGCTGATGTGTTTCAGAAAAACATACTGGCGTCTGGTGTAGTACCACAGATCTCATTGGTGATGGGTCCTTGTGCTGGTGGTGCAGTTTACTCACCCGCTATGACCGATTTTATTTTTATGGTGCGCGATACGTCTTACATGTTTGTCACTGGCCCAGACGTTGTAAAGACCGTGACACACGAAGAAGTCACTCAGGAAGAGCTTGGCGGAGCCGGAACACACACCAGTAAAAGCAGCGTTGCCGATGCTGCGTTTGAAAATGATATCGACGCTTTGCTCGAAGTACGCCGCTTCATGCATTTTCTGCCGCCAAACAATCGAGAACCAGCGCCATTACGCTCAACAATGGACCCACCAGGACGCGAAATTCCTGCGCTCAACACACTGGTACCCGAGAATCCCAATCTGCCTTATGACATTCGCGAACTCGTTACACAAGTTTGCGATGAACAAGACTTCTTCGAAATACAGGCAGACTTCGCAGCCAACATCGTCATTGGTTTTGGCAGGCTCAATGGTGAGACAGTTGGCTTCGTTGCCAATCAACCAATGGTGCTGGCGGGATGCCTTGATATCAATGCAAGTCGAAAGGGTGCGCGATTTGTCAGGTTTTGCGATGCATTCTCAATACCTATAGTTACCTTTGTGGATGTACCAGGCTTCTTGCCAGGAACCGCTCAGGAGTACGGCGGCATCATCAAGCATGGCGCGAAGCTTCTATTTGCCTACGGTGAAGCCACTGTGCCAAAAATCACCATCATCACACGCAAAGCTTATGGTGGTGCTTATGATGTGATGGCATCCAAACATCTTCGTGGAGATATCAATTACGCCTATCCAACAGCAGAGATCGCGGTCATGGGGCCTAAAGGCGCAGTCGAAATCATTTTCCGCGCGGACAAAGACGATCCGGAAAAAATTGAAGCCAGAACAGAAGAATACCGCGACAAATTTGCCAATCCCTTTGTCGCAAGTTCACTAGGTTTTATTGATGATGTGATTCGGCCGCAGAGTACCCGTATGCACCTTTGTCGAGATCTTGAAATGCTCCGTGGTAAGGAGCTCAAGAACCCTTGGAAAAAACACGACAACATACCGCTTTAGACGATGACTCAGTCAATTAAAACCAAACCGATCAAGAAAATACTCATTGCCAATCGTGGTGAGATTGCTTGTCGTGTTATTCGCACTGCCAATCGACTGGGTATCGCAACGGTAGCCGTCTATTCAGACGCAGACAAACATGCTTTGCATGTTCGCCAAGCCGATGAAGCAATTCATATCGGTGGTAACGCCTCAAACGAAAGCTATCTCTCGATAGACAATATCCTGCAGGCAATCAAAGAGACAGGCGCTGATGCCGTACACCCAGGTTTCGGATTCCTGTCGGAGAATTCTGAATTCGCAAAAGCACTTGATAAAGCCGGTGTGATCTTTATCGGCCCAGGTGTACATGCCATAGAAGTCATGGGCGACAAGATAGAATCAAAAAAACTTGCCAACGACGCAGGCGTCAACACAGTACCTGGACATCCTGATGCTGTCGCTGATGCAGATGAAGCACACAAGGTTGCTGAATCAATCGGTTGTCCGGTCATGCTCAAGGCATCAGCAGGCGGTGGTGGCAAAGGCATGCGTGTCGCCGCAAGCCTTGATGAGGTACGTGATGGATTCATCGCCGCGCAGAACGAGGCGCGCAATGCTTTTGGTGATGATCGTGTGTTCGTTGAAAAATTCATTGAACAACCGCGACATATAGAAATTCAACTGATCGCCGATGCTCACGGCAACACCGTGTACCTGGGTGAACGTGAGTGTTCGATACAACGTCGCCATCAAAAAGTTATTGAAGAAGCCCCCTCTTCTTTTATCAGCGATAAAACGCGTAAAGCGATGGGCGAGCAAGCAGTCGCTTTAGCCAAAGCGGTGCAATATCAATCTGCCGGTACCGTTGAATTTATTGTCGACGCAAAAGAGCAGTTTTATTTTCTGGAGATGAACACCCGTCTTCAGGTGGAACACCCAGTGACCGAGTGCATCACCGGTGTTGACCTTGTCGAATTAATGATCGAAGTTGCAGCAGGTAAAAAATTGCCACTGTCACAATCAGACGTGAAACTCAATGGCTGGTCGTTTGAAGCACGAGTCTATGCAGAAGATCCTGATCGCGGATTTTTACCATCAACAGGACGTGTCAGTCACTACGAGCCACCACTTAATCAATCGGAACAAAACGCTGCCGAAGGCGCTGCTGAGAATGGCGCATACACACGGGTCGATACTGGCATTGATGCGGGTGGTGAAATTTCGATGTTCTACGACCCGATGATTGCCAAGCTCATAACCTGGGCACCAAGTCGTGAAGAAGCCATTGAACAAATGCAGATGGCGCTTGAAAGTTATCAAATCACCGGTGTCAAAAACAATCTTTCGTTTTTGTCTGCCCTGTTCGCTCACGAAGCCTTGCACAAAGGCGATCTGACAACGCGTTTTATCGAAGATCACTTCCCTGATGGCTTCGACAGTCAAACTCACTCTACTCCGACTAATGAGGTGTTACCCATTATCGCGGCTTGGTTGGAGTGGCAAACCCGCGGCCGAGATCAGCACACACTGTCGACTCCAACGCTGCAAAGCTCATCGGTAATGGTTGGAACCGAAAGTAGCATTGACGAAACCTTGGTCGTGTTCAGTGGAAACCCAGTAGACGCTAGTTCGTCTGTCGATGTGTCAATCGATAAGCTGATTTCGATTGAGAGTCACTGGGCACCTGGGGACTGGTTGTTCGAGGGCAACATCGATGACGTTGTGATGAATGTCAGAGTCGAACGTCAAGGACATTCATGGCGTTTGTACCAGGCAGGCTCAGCACGCGAATTCACTGTTGTTGATCCACACATTGCCGGCATGATGAGACTGATGCCGATCAAGGAAGCGCAAGATTTGTCGCGTTACTTGTTATCTCCAATGCCGGGGCTACTTGTAAAGCTACTGGTAGCCGAGGGCGATACAGTGTCTATCGGGCAGGATCTCGCTGTGATAGAGGCGATGAAAATGGAGAACACCCTAAGCAGTGAAGTGAGTGGCACCGTAGCTAAAATTGTCGCCAGCGCCGGCGACAGCCTTGCGGTCGACGCAGTCATCATGGAATTTGAATAAATCATGATTGGCCGACTTAATCACGTCGCTCTGGTCGTCGATAATCTCGAGCAAGCCGTGCAGACCTGGCGAGATACCTTGGGCGCAACCGTATCAGATCGTCAAGCGCTCCCAGAACATGGGGTAACAGTAGTTTTTATCGACTTGCCTAACACCCGAATCGAGTTATTGGAACCATTAGGTGATGGATCGCCGGTCAGCCGGTTTCTGGAACAACATACAGGTGGTGGCATGCATCATCTGTGTCTTGAAGTGAGTGACATTATCGCTGCACGTGATGAACTTACCCTAAAGGGTGCGCGTGTGCTCGGCGACGGTGAACCGAAGATCGGCGCGCATGGGAACCCAGTTTTATTTCTGCATCCAAAAGATCTACATGGAACGCTTGTTGAACTTGAAGAAGTTAAGTAACAAACGATTAGCAGAATAAATCAAACCCAATTGAAGTATTGTCCCTCTTCGTAGTGACCAATCAAGTTGGTGCTAACTGGATTCCTGCATTGAGTCGCGTTCAGCGATTTGTTCCTTTAAACCTATAGAAGCTGAGTAAAAACCACCATCATCCCCATCAACAAAGTGTACGTGTTGACTGGATTTAAGATCAAACAACAGACAGGTCATTAGTGCTCGCTCCGTTTCGAAAACTCCATAGTCAATATCACCTTGCTGATGTAAAGAATCAAGCAACGCATGTACACCTTCCACCTGTTCAGGTGTGCAGTCGAGCACCATGCGCAATACATCATCAAATTTGCAGTGATCGCTACTGTTTTGCAATTCTTCGCGGTAAACCGGTGCATTGTAGTCACCGGCACTTAGATTAAACCACTCAAGAATCCACTGTATGAAACTCTCTACATACAGTTCGACAAGCCGAGATAGGTAAGACCGATCACCTCGGGTCGCTTTCGCTTCAGCGGCAAGCCCCTTCGGGGGCCAGATAAGTCGCAGGGATTTTTTTGTGATCGGACCTGCCTGACTAAACTCTGAACCTATGATGTTCGACAACCGTGCTAAAAACTCAGACATTATGGATTGTCTGCGTTGAAAATTATCGTCTTGTGGCTTAATGAGCAGGCACAGAATCATCCCTTTTTGAGTTTCCAAGGGTTCCCATCGACAGGACAGGCCCGTTAGATCAGGTAGCCCGGGTAGCGAATATTCAGACACAGAATAAATTTCGGATGTCTCTGTCGATTTGACCAATTCATCGGCTAACTCAACTCCGCCGCCACCGAATTGCGCCAGGAAATTCCCCGGTGAAATTTCGTAACGAGCGACTAATACTTCAACCCCCTGATCACAAACGTCCGCTATGGGAACAAATCCAATTCTGAGATCAAGGTTAAAGTCATTTTTTGCTAGTGCTCTAGTTCGAACGAGAGCAGCTTCAACGCTGTCTCTTGCATCGGGAGCAATGAGTACAGTTGCTCCATCTCCACCAAAAACAAATGGCCAATCACTGCCCCCAGTGGCGTTTTGAATGGCGCAAATCACCGCTCCGCCAATCATATTGACGTCTTTGTATTTCCCAGCAGCGACAGCCTTTGTCGAACTGCGGATATCAGCAATAACGATTAGCCAATCGTTAGGAGCTGGATAAAAATTGTTGTTCTCGATGACGCCACTGAACTGAGAGAATTGAGGAACATTTCTAAAAAACTCGGAAGTCAACGCATCCACCTGTTCACTATTCGCCAGTGAAATTCTTAACGCCAATCAGAAATCTAACATTAGATTAAGGTAGCACGACTATGAACTCTGAATTACAACTCTTGCGTTTCACGATTTAACTGAACCTTCTAGTGACTGAACAAGTTCATCCGACAAATTTAGAGCAGTGGCCAATTCAGACAGATATAATTTCTCACTTTCACCATTGGCATCAACCACCATCATTGACGCGATGTACATTTCCGCTGCCGCTTCTGGAGAATCCGCAAGTGCCGCGATTCGTTGAACATCATGCGGCAAAGACATTTCCTCAAGGAGAAAATCGGCGACATCTTTCTCTAAACTCATCGCGGACAAACGATCCTTGATTCTGGCCTGCTCCTCTGCATTGATATGCCCGTCCGCACGCGCCGCCGAAATCATCGCCTTAATGACGTGCTCGCTGCGTGCTGAGGCAAGATTTGACGGCAATTCGGCAATCGGGTCACCAAGATCCCGAGCAGAGCCATTGTCAGCATTTGCCTGCCAATCCTTCAAAGCTTTGTAAGCATAACCACCGATCGCCGCGGTGCCACCAACTTTAAGCGCCGTCGTAGTCAAACGTCTACCACCCTTACTGCCGAGTAGAAGCGCCAGTGCTCCCGCCGCCACAGCCCCGGCGCCGAGGCCTTTCAGCATGGCGTCGCGTTCTTGCCCCTCCGCTGGCAACAGCTGTTTTTCCTCTGCCATCTCGATACCAGCCTTGGTGGCAGCTTGAGATTTTTCCAATAAGGAATCGAGAATCGTTTTGGGGTCCATGAACTTGTCCGCTTGCTGTACAGTTAAAACAATATATGGTTTAGTCTGACGAAATCAAGATCCCTTTGAGTGGCCAAATGATATGAGTGAAAAGCCTTCGCAACACCCTTATCTTCGACGGGTGTTCGATGGACGAATTCATGAGCTCAAGGACGGTCACTCACTAGTTGGTCGCAGCGATGATTGCAATATCATGCTCGACGACGAGCCAGGACTGTCGCGTAAACATGCTCGAATCACTGTAGAGCAGGAAAGTATAGTCCTGTTCGACCTTGGCTCACTGAACGGAACTCTCGTCAACGGCAAGGAAGCTGTCAATAAGCTACTACTGCAACACGGTGACATCATCATTTTTGATGAAATCGAATATGAACTGATGCTGCCCGAAAGTGCCTTACACCTGCGTTTACCAAACAGCGAAAAAGATACTGTTGTGGCAAACCCTCATGAACGAGAAAGCGAGGAACTGATCAAATCCGAGGTACGTCTTGTGGACGAGGCTTTTCTGAAACGCGATAGATCAAACCTTTCGTCCAAAAATCTTAGCAAACCAGCAAGCGTCTCTCCTGATACGGAAGAACTTGACGGCCACGACGAGGATAAGGATTCCGGTAATTCGATTATTGATTCGATTCACCAACCCACTTTTATTATTCGAGGTGCAGCGACCACAGGAGTACGAATTCCACTGAACACTCGCCAGACAGACTGGACCATCGGCTCAGCTTTTAATCAGGACGTGTCCATAGATCATCCGTCGATTGCTGAACGTCACGCCACGCTGGCAGTGAACGCAGGAACATGGACGTTGACCGACAGGGGTACCTTAAATGGTATTTTGGTTAACGGGCTGCCTATCGAACACCAGACGATTACCAGTGGCGATGTAATACGCATAGGTGAAATCGAATGTCTATTTGTATGCCCACGCGAATTTTCAGAAGCGCCTCCGGCACCCGAGGTAGCGCCGGAGCACAGGCTGCAGCCAACAGACAATCAGACCTTCGACACATCTGACATGACACCGGTAGGCTGGAGGGACTCGCGATCACGTCCGCCAAAATGGCAAACTAGAATGATGAAGCTAACGGTCGCCTTTGGTGGGCTCGCTGCCATGATTGCGGCTTATTTATACTTACATTGACATTGTCAATATCAAGTACCCATTGATCTCGTATACTGCTTAGACTGTCAACGATATTTCCCTGCATGGCTCTGTTCTTTATATCCGCCGCGATCCTAGTGGTCATCTGTCTCGGCTGGCTTGTCCTCAGTGTCAGCCGCAATGGCAACACCGAATCAGATCAAACTGAGACCAATATTCGTATCGCGCGTGAAAAACTCGCCACCCTGGACGCAGCGAAGGCCAGCGATGCAGTAAATGCGGAGGCCTACGCTCAAGAAAGACAACAACTGGAAACCGCACTTGCCGCAGAACTGGCTGGTGCCAGCGATCACAAACAAGAGCGTGATGGAAGTGTTGCCGCACTGATCTTCGCGGCCATATTCCTGCCTATCAGTGCAGGCGCAATGTATCTGTATCTAGGCACTCCTGAAGCGATAAATATCACCCCAAACACCGTTGTTGCCAACAGCAACCAAGGAACAGAGCCCGGCGTTTCACAAGCACCTAATCTTGAGGAATTGTTACCTAGACTCGAATCGCGGCTTCTCGAAACCCCTGATGATGTAGAAGGCTGGCGATTGCTAGGTAGGACCTACCTGACCACGTCAAATTTTGATGGAGCAATCAATGCGCTGGAACGAGCGGTCGCACTCGACGATCAACATACCGACACCATAGCAAGCCTTGCGGAGGCCATCGCCATGCAAAAAGGTGGTGATCTATCAGGACGACCGCTTGAGCTAGTCAGCGACGCACTCGCGATCGATGAATATCACCAGCAATCAGTGTGGTTACTGGCAATAGGCGCCCAGCAAGTCGGGGATCATGCCGAAGCCATTGAACAGTTTGACCGCCTGAGTAATTTGGTAGTGGGCAATCAGGAAGCGCTCGCGACTATTCGCCAAATGCGGCTCACCTCAGAACAGGCCTTGGGAATTACAGTTGAGACTGTCAGCATTCAAGTGAGTGTCGATATATCAGAGGAAGCAAAATCTGCGGTCACAGATACCGACACGGTATTTATTTTCGCCCGTGCCCAATCCGGGCCGCCAATGCCACTTGCCGTTGCGCGCCACACCGTCAACGAGCTGCCAATCACAATCACGCTTGATGAGAGCATGGCAATGATCCCGAATATGACGCTGGCCAATTTTCCCGATGTCGTCGTGGGTGCTCGCGTGTCAGCATCGGGAAATGCAATTGCTGAACCCGGCGACTGGTTTGCTGAAGTATCGCTTAAGGTTTCTGACAAGCGGGCAACAACAAGCCTTGTCATCGATGAAAAAACGCCCTAGAGCTGTGTAAGCACCTATGCCAACCAACAACCTTCGTGGCGCTGTGCTGATGGTTATCGCCATCGCACTGCTAGCAACGATGGATGCAACGGTTAAGTGGTTGGTCACTCATCAGGTAGAGGTTATGCAAATCCTCGCCGTGCGCAGCGTCATCATCGTTTTCTTCATGGTGGGGCTCTATCAAATTCGAGGGCGTGGCCAAGAGATCATACCAACCCGCCCTATCGCTCAGTTACTGCGCGGTTTGTTCGGATTTATTGCACCGTTCACTTTTTTTCTTGGTCTCAAATATGTACCTCTGACTGACGGGGTTGTGGTTTTTTTCTCCTCAATCTTCGTAATCAGTTTTCTGTCCATGGTGTTCCTGGGTGAACGGGTCGGTCCACACCGTTGGGCATCCATTGTTATTGGTTATATTGGTGTCCTTATCGTTGTGCAGCCTCAAGGTGGTGGGCAATGGATTGGGTACGCACTTGTGCTGTTATCAAGTAGCAGTTATGCAGTACTGTTTGTCAGTGGACGCTACCTATCGAGCACCGAATCGACACCTTCATTGGTTATCAGCTACAACCTTGGCGTAGGCATTCTCGCTCTTATTTTTCTACCCTGGTTTTGGGTGCCATTAGACACAGCCCAAATCACCATCCTATTGCTAGCAACGGTGCTAGCCGGCTGCGGACATTTTGCGATGACCAGCGCATTCGCACACGGTGAAGCCTCGTTTATCGCACCGTTTGAATACACTGCTTTGCTCTGGGCTATCATGTTTGATCTTATTGTCTGGCACCATATGCCAGGGACAACAACGCTACTCGGTGCAACATTCGTTATTGGCAGTGGACTCTACGTAGCTTACCGCGAGCAGCTAGCCAACAGAGTAAACAAAGACGTAGCACCTAAGTCAAATATTCTCTGACACGAGTTACTTTTCAGTAGCTAACTCGACGTGCTTTAAAACTGTGAATCTCGTTAGTCATTGCACACGCCTCGACCCCGTCACTACTTTTGTGCGACGAGGTAGTAAGTTTTAAGGGTATAGAAACTGAGCTCAATTTTGATTGAGACACGGTTCATCCATTAACTCACAACCACTAGCAACACTCAGCCGAGTCCCGTAATCTCACTTGGCGTCACAAGGACGTGCC
This sequence comes from uncultured Granulosicoccaceae bacterium, assembly GCA_964594905.1. Taxonomy (GTDB): domain Bacteria; phylum Pseudomonadota; class Gammaproteobacteria; order Granulosicoccales; family Granulosicoccaceae; genus Granulosicoccus. The sequence goes on along the minus strand of CAZQOI010000001.1, from coordinate 125,306 downwards.
ACCAAAACCAAACAGGGATGCCAGGTAGTTCGACAATATATTCTCTGATCCAAGCCGTGCAAGCTCAAAGCGCATCGTTTGTCAGATATATCATTTTGATTTTACTGAGTTTGATGAGCATGGGCGTGATGCACACAGCATCTGCCTGTACCTTAGGTGCCGATAACAACTGCTCAGGCCAAGCAGAACCTGATGCAACCACAACTGTGGTACGAGCAAGACCAAATACGAGTATCGGAAACCCAATCAGTCTTATCACCGGTAACAAATACCAACGTGAAACTGATTTTAAGCTCGCTAATTCCAGGCTTTCATTTCATCGACACTACAACAGTCGCAACACAGATTTTAATTTCGGTTTTGGTCGTGGTTGGACAACGACCTTTTCAGCTAACCTTAAACGCATCATAAACTCTGATAGCGGACAAGTATCTGGCTACGAGATTGTTCAGGGGGATGGCCGCTTACTGCAATTTCAAACACGGGATACCGCCAATTCAAGTGCGATAACCTTTCACGGAGCAAGACCTTCAGATGGTTATATCGTCGAGCAAGGCGAACGCTATCTTTGGGTAATGCCCGATGGGCGCCGTCTGACATTCCACGGCTCTTACTTGATCAAGATTGATTTTCCAGGTCATGAGTTCCTAACACTTCACTATCGACACAAACGTGTCATCAGCATTACCGATCATGCTAACCGAGTACTGCGCTTTGAATACACAAACGGCCATGGCGGTCTAACGCATTACGAGCAATCGCAGTTTCAGGAATCGCCCGGTCATCTTGCTCGTCTGATACTGCCTGATGGAAGCGCTCTGGAGTACGACTATGACAGCCAATTGAATCTCAGTCGCGTCCGCTATACCGATGGCACAGAGAAGCAATTTCACTACGAAGACGACGCCTACCCGAATCACCTGACTGGGATAACAGATCGAAATCGCCATCGCTTTGCTACCTGGAGCTATAACGCTGATGGACGGGCTATCAGTTCAGAACATGCAGATGGTGTGGAGCGGATAACAATCGACTACGACGTTCCCGTTGATGAACAAGATATCGGCACCACAAGAGTGACCAATAGTCTTGGAGAGGTCAGCACCTATACGTGGCAGGCTTTGTTGAGCCAAGACGAGACACTTCTCCTATCAAGCGAAGGACCCGGATGCGCGACCTGCCCGGTGACAGGGATGCGCTACGAATACAACGATCGATTCGATCTTGTCAGTGTTATAAATCAAAGCTCCGCAAGGATTGACTACGAATATGATGATGCGAGACGCATTATCTCCAAAACACAGCGCACAGCTACCGGCGTCGCAAGAATTGCAAACCGATACGCCTATGATCAAGACAGCGCGCAACCAACACTGATAGCACGGCCGAGTGTCAACCCCGCAGGCGAACATATCACCGAATTTACTTACAACGCGGACGGAGCACCAACGTCAGTAACCGAGCGCGGATTTTCACCGCTCGATCTGAATGCTTCAGAATTTGATGCCATCGAACGAACAACGACTTTCGAGTATGAAGATGGAAGACTGCTTGCTATCGATGGCCCAAGAACCGATGTTGATGACGTCACACGATTCTCACACGATGCCTTGCACAGATTGCAGAGCGTGACTCGCCCATCGGGAATCACCACATCACTGTCTGAATTTAACGAACGTGGTCAAGCCACTGTTTTTCAAACCGGTACCGAAAGCCCTTTACGTATCGCTTATGACAACGACGGCAATATTCTCCGCATCGCCAGTCGCGGCCGGGAAATCCAGTATCAATATAACGCCGAGGGAAAACTTGTCAGCCTGACCACGCCCGATGGGAAAACCTCAAGCCTACGATACGATTCGGCGGGGCGACTTGCCGAGGTAGAAGATGATCTAGGTCGTATTACCAGTCTGCTTCGAGATTCGGAGAGCCGACTGATAAACAAAACCGACTTCGCCATGAATGGCGATATCTTTCGATCCCTGCAGATCGTCTACGATGCTGCTGGACGCTTACAGTCTGAAACAACATCTCAAGCCAATCCAACATCTGGCGAGCTGTTTGATCAGACGGCAACCTTCGAGCTCGACGAGAACGGTCGACCGCAGACCATTCAACATTCGTCCACCACACAAAACCTGAGCTACGGGGTATTCGGTGAATTGCTGAGTATCGAGGACTCGTTTGGCACGCGCGTTCAAGCTCACTACGACAACAAGGGGCAAGATACCGGACGAACCGATGCTCGCTTAAATACCACGCGCTATCTCAAGGATGATTTCGGGCGAATCGTTATCCACCATAGCCCTGATACCGGGTTGGTTCGTTACACCTATGACTCGGCAGGCAATCGGGTTCAGAAAATTGCCGCTGATCGTAGTGAGACTCAATATCGCTGGGATGCTGCGTCACGATTGATTTGGCAACAGAACAATGACGGCATCACGTCGTATGACTATAGCGAAGCCAACGGTTTGCTGACAACAATCGACTACCCGGAAGGCGCTGAACGATACAGCTACGACAAGGATGGACAACTGACCGAACACACCCGAGAAATCGACGACAAGGCTTTTACGACAACATACGCTTACACGGTATCGGGAAAGCTTGACCAGAAAACACTGCCCGATGGTCAAACGCTTCGATACCACTACTACGAAGATGGAATAAATAAGGGTACGCTTAGAGCAATTACACGTACGGCCTTGTTTGGACTCCGCCAGGAAACCTTGCTCGCGGAAATCGACATTGACTCACGAGATGGTAGCTCGGGCTACCTATCTCACAATGGCATCAGAACCGAACGACGTTTTTCTCCCGATGGTCGTGTTACTGATATCAATATCGACCCCGCACTCAAGCTGAGTTATCGCTATGACAACTATGGGCGCATTGTCGGTATCAATGAGAACTCTATCGAGCAGCAGTTTAGCTACGATCGAGGGAGGTTGGCATCGGTCTCATCGCCATCGGGCGATTACCAATATTCCTATGACAATGCTGGCAATCGGCTGCAGTCCCGCTCCAGCCATGGCAATGAAGTCAATTCAACAGAATTTCATTATCCATTACCCGGTGATGGTAATCGACTGTTATTGAGTACGGATCACAATAGTGGCATCAGTGCTGAACAGCAATTCAATGAGGCTGGATCACCTGAAGTCACCATCAGCGGCCTGCGATATGAATATAACGCCGAACAAAGACCATTACGTGTTTTTTCAGATGATACCTTGGTTGCTGAATATACCTACAACAGCTTCGGCCAACGAATACGTAAGGTAAGTTACGACCAAGGTCAAAGGCGCGTCACCTACTTTCTGTATGACGGGCATACACTGACCGCAGAGATCGATGGCGAGACCGACGTCATGCGCCAAAGTGTTTTTCTGAATCATCAACCGGTAGTGCAGCTCGATAATGGAACGCCGTATGCGATACACGGAGACCATCTTGGCACCCCAAGACTGATAACCAATGATGATCAGTCAATCGTATGGAAAGCTGACTACTCACCTACCGGAGCAGCATCGCTTGATGTCGCTGAAATCAGTTTCAATCATCGACGCCCCGGCCAGTACCACGATACTGAGACCGGCACACTCTACAATTACCTACGTGACTACGATCCGGCAACCGGTCGTTATCTGACCTCCGATCCAATAGGATTGCAAGGAGGCATGAACACCTACGCTTACGCTGATAACGACCTTCTGGGCAGTGCCGATGTACTCGGACTAGACGTCATCAGTGGCAGCGCCTTGATGGGGCAGCAATCACGAGCAGGTTCATTGAATCCGTCAAGTTTAAACAGCAATACCGGCTTTGGTGTATCAAATCCTAGTGACGTTTCTGTCCCAAACCCGGCGGATAACGATGCAATAGAAAACGAGCAACTTGTACAACAATTCAACGTTGTCGTGTTCGACGATTGTTCTGATGTTATCGGCGATGCAATCGATATCGAAGGTACTGGCACGGCGTTACTTATCAGACAAAATCTTACTAACATCAATTATCACGTATCCCACGACCCGGAGGGCGTGCTTGATTACGAAATAAATATCAACACTTATCATGATGGCTTCTCCAACACCCAAATCGAGCTTTCTGGCGAACAGATCGTCGAGCTCCATGAAGGCACTAGCCAATTTCCAACATCCAGAGACCATCTGTTTATTCTCACCATCGCAGAAGGAACAACTTGCGAAGAAATAGCGAATACCGTTCGCAGAACAGTCGGAAACCTTCTCACTGAGAGCGATCTTAACGCGCTCTACGCGTCCCTACCTTTGGATGACAACTGCACAATGACTAGTGCAGCACTGCTTGATCTGACACCACTGTTTGAAGAGATGTTAGTCAGATTCCAAACAAACATGATGACTGATCAACGTGTTGTTGACGCGAATCTGGCGTTTATTGATGCTACCTATGCTCTCGAACAGCATTTGCTACTACATGGAGAGAATCCCTGCGCATATCTACCCGGACTCGATACATACGATCAAGGGCCCTGCGACGAACGCCGCGCTCTTGAGGCCGAAGTAACTCGTTCGTACCAAGTATTGCTTGATACTGTAGGCAACGTCCACGAGGAAATGGTTGGCGCAGGCAATTTGCCACCTTATGCAGTACAACAAATCGCTAATGATGCAGTAAATCAAAATTTTTATTTTCTGGCTCAAGTTTCACAAGTTTTACTTGTTGGCGCTGCAATAGAAGCGGTTGCAGCTCGTTTGTTATCTGCTGCCGTCATGAGCACACCCATCGGAAGAGCGCTTGCGGCAAGAATTTCGCAAGCAGGCGCTGCTACTGGCGTTGCTATTTCTACCCTTGCCGGCAGAGTAGCGGCGGCCGCTTCGGTACGTATAAACGCTGCGCTAATGCTGCGATATCGAAATTACCAATCATTCGCAGATTTAGACTACGTTGCGGTTCGCAGGCTACAACTACGACTGGGTAACGATGGTCTTCAAAGAATTGACAACCAGCTAACAAGCCTACAATCGAACGGCGTTAGGCTTACAAATTCAGGTGACGACATTGTACTCACAGGATCAAATGGCGCTCGAGTTGGTGTAGTACGAAATGGTCAAGTGCTTCCCGATAATTTTGTTAGAACCCAGCGAGATCAAAACGGCAATATTATCCTAAGAGATGGCGAGATTGCTCAAGGCCAACCCTATAACGGTTATCAATTAGTCAGTTATCGTGAAAATGGTCAAGAAGTACTCGGTTATCGGAGAGTACCTTCGACGGACGGCATCGACAATCAATTCGTTGATAGACTTACATCACATCCAAACAGCCACACCTTAGACCGTCATGGACCTGACGTCTCAGATGAAGCGTTGATAAGAAGAGCAAACGAACGTATTGCACCAGATGGATCGATTTCACCGGGCAACAACCCACCCCATATGAGCTCGAGATTTGACTCTCCTCATCAACTGGAAACAGCGCTTAGAAACACAGCTCCAGACACGGACGCCTTTCTAAATGGCATTCCAAACCCCAATAATCCAAACCGAATGACCGTAACGCATCAGCTTCCACCTGGAATTACATATGGTTCAGGGGTTCCACGTGGTGGCTCAAACCTTGTCCCACTAACTAGCGTGACGGTAAGATATGAAAGAATCAACGGAGTTTGGAAAGTAGTAACAATGTTCCCAAGCCCCTAATCAGTAGTCGTAGGAAATTATGATTTTGTGCGACCATCTGATATCTTTCACCACAGAATATATCTACTAGCGCAGCCAAGAAAATTACATAGCTCATCAGGTCGAAGAATTAGTACAGCCCCTAATGAATAAGCTTATCGAGAAATTCCGATGCCAAGAATACCTTGGCGAGAAATACCAATTGGGGCTGTATCACCCATATGAAGCTTGGGAGATATTCGCGAACAAGAAAAGTCGTGTTTCTGACAATGGGCAGCTTTTGATTATCGGTGAGACTTTTGACGAATATCAAATCGAATTCTGTTATCAAGCATCACAAGATGGAATCTGGGCCTTGTCAAGCAATGGTGATATCTCCTTACATGCAGATCGCCTACACGAAATGGTTGAAGGCTGGCTTCCGGAAAGTGATAGTACCTGGAGCGAAATGGATACCATATCCCGATGGAAGAGCACGGAAAAATACCTACAGCATCATCTGATCCACTACAACTGGAACGTAAGATCACTGATTGAATGTATTCAAAAATGGGCTGAACTCGGTTTAAATAGATCGACGTCTATAACTGCTGAAAAAAATCATGCATCAATCTCTCTAGGTAAAACAGAGCCTCAAAATCAAAAAAATAAATCAGTGTTTATAGGCATTAACTCTGACTCGAACGAATACACAATGTCGTTTCGTGAAAATCAAAAGAATGTTTCTGAACCTGAAATTTATGATGCAAACAATTTAACGCAATCTATTGATCAGGTAATGAAATGGTTTACAAGTTAAGAATTTGCAGTCCTAACAATTCCAACAATGCAGAGCAAATTTGACAACTTCGAATGTAGCGAATTTCTAAGCCGCGCCTCTAGATCTGGATATCACAACCCGAGGGAAGAATGGCGGATATTCAGCAATGAAGACGCTTATTTATCCGAAGATAAAATATTACTAATAATCGGCGAATGCTTTGACGAATACGCTATCAAATTCTGTTATCGAGATTCTGAGCCTGGCATTTGGGCATTGGAGCGCAGCGGCGACGTTCGGTTTTGGGCCAATACAATTCGAGAATTTATTGAAGGCTGGTACAAAGGCTCAAGTCATGATTGGGACCGTATGGATACGGTCACCCAATGGGAAAACGTAAAAAAATACTATAAAGATCAGGAGTCCAATTACAATTGGCATTGCAAACCAATTCTAAAACTTATAGATACGTGCTCGAAACACGACTTTCACGAAAAATATTATATATACGGCTACAAAGATACGATCGAACTTTCATCACAATCTATATTCACCTTCAAGTCGCGCAATCGTTCAGTTGAAATATACGTCGACCCATACAATCTATCGTACTACAACATATATAGCGAGACATTCAGCAATCGTACGCATCAGGAAGAGTTTGAAGCCTCCAATATTGAATCCTCTATTGCTAAGGCAAAAAAATGGCTTGAGAGGGAAAATACCGTGGCAGATTCGTAAGATTTGTAATTACAGATATTCGATCTGATTCAATCAATTACTGATAGGAGAATTGACAGTGACAACGTCAACCTCAAATACCAATTTCAGGCTGTATTCTTTAGCCAAATCTCGTGAAAATCCACATCTTTCAATTTGTGATGCCGCCGCAACAATTAGCTCAGCCGCAAAGTCTATCGAAGAATTAAAAGAATATTTTCGCTCTGTTGTTGACAGAGGAAACCTGAACTTTGAATACACGAGCTTTATAACTTGTCTTTACGACGACGAGCTAACGGAGGAGTATGGAATCGAACGTTTTTCAGATTGGGAGTTTTTTTTCGTTGGTGGAGGTGGCAATGACCATCCTTTCATTCAATACTCGCTCCCAGAGTTGGAAGGCTGGATGGCACTACTTGCTTTGGGGATCGCTGCGAACATTAATGAAGATCTCAAACGCCCGTTAGTTATCATGCTCGAACGTCGATATAGCGTATTGAACAGACTAACATCGCTGTATCAAAAATTAGCCGGTGAAGCTGATTGGGACTACGGCCCGGCAGGAAATCAGGCCACACATGAATATGTCCACTTGTGGAAAGCAATGCATAGAAAATCACTGGCGGATGAGTACTTCAAATATGTCAATACAGACTTTCAATCGCAAGGGTTGAAGCTAGTTAAGGAATCCGAGTCACCGATTAGCTCAGCGCCCAGTAAAGGAAAATTGTTTCCTTCTAACATAAACATAAAAAACCCTCACACGGCACTCTTTGTGCCTTTAGAGGGATTTCTCTATCAATTCGAAGAAACTGACCAGCTAATAGAAGCATTTCGGCAAATACTCGACGAAAATGGATATGAATTCGACAATCTCGGTAAAATCACATGCACATATGAAAATGAGTGGATGGAACGCGAAGGTATTAGTAGGTTTGAAGACGGTGAATGTTATGTGGCAGTACCTGACACAGTTCAAAATGATCTATGTATCGCGTATTCAAAAGATGAAATCGAAGGTTGGATAGCACTTCTCGCTTTGCACCTTGGTAGAAAACGAATAAAAGGTAGAAAAGAAAAGATCGACAACTTCCTTGCAGGCAGATTTGACTCAGTGAAGCGGATCGAAAAACTTCGAGAGAAATTATCTGGCAATGCGCAGTGGGATTTTGGACCTATTGGAAAAAATGCCACTTCAGATTCGAAGCAACATTGGCAACAGCTCCACAACGAGGACCTCGATAAATACCTTCTCCAATACGCGGGAAGCGGCTTCGCAGGTGTAACTCATGAAAATATTCATAAGCTAAAACCTATCACTCCTCACATAAACTTCATTGGTGGTTTAACTGTAGGGCACAATCAAAACGAATTTATCGCAGCACTTGAAAATCCGTTCAATCTTGATCCTCCTGTAGCAGCAATTAAAAATGATTTGGTAGATCCTATTTATGACCACGAAGGAACCGTCATAGGAGAGCGAGTAAGCTACCAGCTACCAATGGTGGAGGACGGAACTGTCAAGCGAGATAATTTTAATCAAATTCTCTATTTAAGAGAAAACTCAACATGTGTGTACTATCCAGACGTTATCTCCGACAAAGACTTTTCCAAAATGTCCAAAACCGCTGGAGAAATAGCCTACAAAAATGCAAACAAAAAATATCGCCGAGCAACTTCAGGTAGCGTAATAGGTGAAACTGTCACTCACAATGGGCTGAACTTTCGCGTGTACCTAAGCAATATCGATGGCGCTATCGCAGTGAAAAAAATTCATGTCAGATAACGAATATCAATTATTTCCTGTAGATACCAACATCAAGAACCCTCACGATGCCTTGTGTCAGGCGACAATGGGATTTTTCGACTTTTTCGGCACTGTTGAACGTCTTAAATATGCTTATGACAGCGTTTTCGATCGCGATGGACACGGCTTTGACAATACAGGAGGCATTGCCAGCACATACGAAAGCTCCTGGATGACTCAAGAAGGGATAGAGCACTTTGCTGCTCGCGAAAGATACGTTGTCGGTTGGGAAAGAAGAGACGGCATATTAAAACAGGAGCGTATCCAGTGGGTTATGTACTCCAAGCCTGAGATCCAAGGTTGGTTCGCACTACTGACGTCAAGCATCGTGGAGAAAAAAAGCCCACAGTGGAAACAACCGCTGGATGAGTATTTAGGAAAGAGATTTAATGTCTCCGAACGTCTCGCCTTACTGTATTCAAAACTGTCGGGAGAAATCGAATGGGACTATGGGCCAGTTGGAAATAGCGCAACGGAAGAACTCATAGTCGAATGGAAAAACCAACATTGCAAAGAGCTGGCAGATGAATTTTTTAATCAGAAATTTTCTAAACCAAAAATCCAACACACGAACTCTAGCGAAGTAAACCAACTGTTCTCTGGGCCCTATAGTGATAATTGGCAACAATACTCGACAGAAATTGATGAGCTAAACATTGATATTTTCTTCGATATACATCATTACTTGTACATCGGAGACTCAGATCCAAAAGACAGCTTCCGACACAATGACTTTGAACGACACGTTCAGGAAAATATTATTTCTAGGCCAACAGGAAGGATTAGTAGCAAAGCAGCATTGCAGGCTATCGAGGATCTAAGCACACATTTTAATCGTGCAAACGAAATCAATGAATCTCCAAGTTTGAAAAGCCCAGGCATACAAAGCTATTTTGGTTTAAATCTGTGGCTAATCAACAGTGAGGAAAACTTGTATTTGCATATTCCTGCTTGTTATTACCTATCTGATTTACATACTTTGTTCACTTGGTTTGACCAAGGCCCCATGAACGAAGAATTATATATCTATGAAGATCAATATTTAGTCAGATTTATTCGACTTGAAAATCGTTTGCACATACATTACTACGACGCCACTTACGAAGAAGAAGTGGCCAATATTTCCACCTCGTTTAATGAAGCAGCTAATGCTGTGTCTTTAGCAAAATCCAGAGTGCAGTCAGTTATCTCGGAGATCTCAGAAAACCTCGGAATAGACAAATGGACTAAACGCCCTCCTCCGGACTACCGGAATCCACCTGAATCATTAGCCAGTAACACTGATACAAAAATAGAAAGCATTGAAAAAACAGCGGATGCTGAAATCAATAATTCGCCACCTACACTCTTCGAAAAATACAAACGGTCATGGGGCTTACGATTACTCGTTATAGTTGGTATATCTCTGATGGTCATGGAGTGTCAGAGCCACTCTGAAAAAGATTCGGAATTACCGCCTCCTATACAGGATCTGATTTCGGACAAAATAGACAACAATTAAGATTTATGTATACGTGGTTGCCATCTACAGCTGCAAACTAACTTGTAACAACAACTACTTGTAAAAACAGAATTCTATAGTCAAGCTAATCAAGCGGATTGTCGCACCCATAACTCAGAAAGCGCTTGAGAGAATTCGGATGAGCTCCAATCACTCTGTAATGCACGCTTGAACATCGCATGTTGTGTCTCTGGTGCTAGCCCATCGATGGGTGGATCACTGTCCAGGTTAGTTGGAAATGAATAGCCTTCTGCGGTAGAAGATATAAGCGCATGTACTTCAAGCGCATCAAGTTTGTCGCTATTCACAGCCTCTTTAATATACGGGTAGAGCTGCTCGCACATGCCTTGGCGGTTGATATTTTCCAACGATCGACCAAACGCTGATGACACTTGCAACAAATTCACCAATCGATTGATATCCTTGCTGCGATTCTCACCGGCTGCGTGAAAGATTGCAGGATTAAAAAACGCAGCATCACCAGTTGCCAACGGCAATTGCACATAACGTTCTTCGAAATAGTTGCGGAAATCTTCGCGGCGCCAGGCGAGGTATCCTGGACGGTATTGCTGTGAAAACGGCAGCAACTTGGTTGAACCACTCTCTATAGACACATCGCAGTGCGCAATGGCCCCCTGCAAAGTTAGATACGGTGACAGGTCATGGACTCGAGCGGGGTACTGAGCGGCAACATCAGGCGTTTGAAAACCCAGGTGATAATCTCGATGGGCTTGCTGCGCAGCACCTCCCGGGTATACCAGGTTAACTTGCGCTGTCATTTGATAGTTGGGACCTAACCAGGCTTCAGATACGGCGTCGATGACTGGATTGGAAAAATAATCGATATAAGTTTCAGGAGATTCCTCGCTAAGTTTTTGTAGGGAATTCCACACGCGGTCATTTGAGCCTGCTGCCGCAAAATGATCTGCACCGCCGCCCTCACCTGCTTTTTCTCGCGCGATGATTGTTCGGTAAACCTCACTCGCCGCATCGATGGCGGAAGTGTCTTCATATGCGTTTTGGAGTACAAGAACACCGGATAAGGAATTCAACACCTCCGCCCATTCGCCCATCAGGGTTTGTTTTGCGACCGGATCACGCAGCATTTCGCGAAGCGTGCGCATGTCGTACAAGGGAATATTTTTCTCAATACTCGACGCTAGGGGCACGTCGTTCGATGACAGTGTTCTTGAGGTCAGCTCAATAAACTCATCCAGCTGACAATCAGCATCACCAAAATAGGCATGTGTTTTTGAATTAGCTGATATCAACACGCTTCCCCAAGAGCAATTTCTTGAGGAATATAACTACACGAATAGTTAAAAAAATACCAGATGTCGCTTGGTGACAGACCCAGAACGTGAAGGTTTATCAGGACCCTCGAAGATCATCAAAGAATTTTTTTACACCGCCAAGCCAACTGTGTGCCTGTGGGCTGTGCTTTTGCGCGTGTTTACCGCTGATCGTTTCGTGAAACTTCATCAACAGTTCGCGTTGCTCAGCGCTCAAATTAACTGGTGTCTCAACCCGCACTTTTGCCAGGAGATCACCAACCGCGCCACCACGAACAGGCTTAACACCCTTGCCCCGAAGACGAAAGGTTTTTTCGCTCTGGGTACCAGCGGGTACTTTGAGTTTTACTCGCCCATCAAGCGTAGGCACTTCAAGCTCACCACCCACAGCGGCGGTTGCGAAATTGATTGGCACAGTACAAAGAAGATCAGCACCGTCGCGTTGAAAGATCGAGTGTGACTTGACGACAATGGCAACGTACAAATCGCCCGCTGGACCACCACTATCACTTGCTTCACCTTCACCAGATAAACGAATCTTGTCGCCGGTATCGACGCCACCAGGGATCTTCACGGAAAGAGTTTTTTCTTTCTGAGTGCGACCTTGACCGCGGCATTTTGGACAAGGGTCTGTAATCACTTTGCCTTTACCACGACACGCAGGACAGGTTTGTTGAACAGAGAAGAATCCCTGCTGCATACGTACTTGCCCTACACCATGACAGGTCGAGCAGGTTGAAGGCGACGTACCGCGCTTAGCGCCACTGCCATCGCACACTTCACAGCTGACAAGATTGGGTACTTTGATTTCGGTCGATGTACCGGCGACTGCTTCTTCAAGAGATATTTCGAGGTTGTATTGCAGATCGTCACCACGATAAACACGTGGGCCACCACCGCCACGACCTCGGCCACCGCCGAAGATATCGCCAAACACATCCCCAAAGATGTCATTGATATCAGCACCGCCACCACCGAAACCCGCTCCACCACCAGGCTGATTACTGACCCCGGCATGACCAAACTGATCGTAAGCTGCGCGCTTGGAAGAGTCCTTCAGGATCTCATAGGCTTCTTTGGCTTCCTTGAATTTCTCGGCAACCGTTTCATCATCCGGATTTCGGTCCGGGTGATACTTCATGGCAAGCCGACGGTAGGCTTTTTTCAGGTCGGCATCAGACACGTCTTTCGACACACCCAATACTTCGTAATAATCCCGTTGTGCCATCAAGAAACCCAATTAATTCAGCAAACGCCGCGCGGTTAAATCTCTGCGGCTAACAAGTCAGTACGATAAAAACTCAAAAGGCCGGGGATCGATTAACGCCAGTCCACTCGATGATGGCTGACGGGTTCGATACCCCGACCCGGTCAACTAGTCCTCTGAAAACTTAAGAGGCTTTGTCTTCCTTCACTTCTTCAAATTCAGCATCAACAGCATCATCAGCAGCGGCAGATTGCTCGCCACCTTCGCTAGGCGGTGCTTCTTCATCACCTTGCTGCGCAGCGTATGCTCGCTCGGCCAATTTACCTGCTGATTCAGCCAACGCAGTCAGCTTTGCATCAATCGCTTCTTCGTCTTCGCCAGAGAGTACCTCACGAAGGTCCTTGACCTTCGCTTCGATATCAGCCTTCTCACCCTCTTCTACCTGATCGGCGAGATCGGTCAGTGATTTCTCTGTCGAGTGAATCATCTGCTCAGCCTGGTTTCGCTTGTCGATTAGGCCTCGAAGTTTTGCATCCTCAGCGGCATGCTCTTCAGCGTCCTGCACCATGCTGTTGATTTCTTCATCAGAAAGACCACTTGATGCCTTGATAATGATCGACTGTTCCTTACCGGTTGCTTTATCGCGCGCCGATACATTCAAGATGCCATTGGCGTCGATGTCGAATGTCACTTCAACCTGAGGCACACCACGAGGTGCCGGAGGTATATCGGCAAGGTCAAATCGACCAAGTGATTTATTGGTTGTCGCAATTTCGCGCTCACCTTGCAGAACGTGAACAGTAACCGCAGTCTGATTATCGTCTGCAGTCGAGAACACTTGCTGAGCCTTGGTTGGGATCGTTGTGTTCTTGTCGATAAGCTTGGTCATAACTCCACCAAGTGTTTCGATACCCAATGACAAAGGCGTTACATCAAGAAGCAGGACGTCTTTGACCTGGCCACCCAATACACCACCTTGGATTGCGGCACCAACGGCAACCGCTTCATCAGGATTGACATCCTTACGCGGCTCTTTGCCAAAGAAATCCTTAACCGTTTCCTGAACCTTCGGCATACGCGTCTGGCCACCAACCATGATCACATCATGAATTTCAGATGCACTTAAACCGGCATCTTTCAATGCTGTCTTGCATGGGTCGATCGTGCGCTGAACCAGATCTTCAACAAGAGATTCGAGCTTGGCACGCGTCACCTTGATATTAAGATGCTTTGGACCGGTCGCATCCGCGGTGATGTATGGCAAGTTCACATCAGTCTGTTGTGTGCTTGAAAGTTCGATCTTGGCTTTTTCTGCAGCTTCTTTCAGGCGTTGCAAAGCCAATGGATCGGAGCTGAGATCGATACCAGATTCTTTCTTGAATTCTTCCGAGAGATAGTCGATCAAGCGGTTGTCGAAATCTTCACCACCGAGGAAGGTATCGCCATTGGTTGATAGCACTTCAAACTGATGCTCACCATCGACTTCAGCAATTTCGATAATCGAAATATCAAACGTGCCACCACCAAGGTCGTAAACCGCGACTGTCTTGTTGCCACGCTGCTTGTCCATGCCATAGGCAAGTGCTGCAGCAGTTGGCTCGTTGATAATACGCTTGACTTCAAGACCCGCAATGCGACCTGCATCTTTAGTTGCCTGACGCTGGGAATCGTTGAAGTAGGCAGGTACGGTAATAACCGCTTCGCTGACCGTTTCCCCAAGGTATTCCTCGGCAGTCTGCTTCATTTTCATCAGTACACGGGCGGCCACTTCAGGTGGCGCCATTTTCTTGCCCCCAGCTTCTACCCAGGCATCACCGTTGTCAGCTTTAACAATCTTGTACGGCACGAGATCCACATCCTTTTGCACCGCCTCTTCATCGAAACGACGACCGATCAATCGCTTGACCGCATACAGGGTATTTTGCGGGTTGGTCACTGCCTGACGTTTGGCTGGCTGACCGACAATGACCTCGTCATCATCAGCAAACGCGACGATAGATGGCGTGGTGCGATCACCCTCAGAATTTTCGATTACGCGGGGCTTGTCCCCTTCCATGACCGCAACACACGAATTCGTCGTGCCGAGATCGATGCCGATGATGGTACCCATGATATTCAGTCCTTAACTGCAGAATAAATTGTGGAATTCAGAACCCTCAAATGAGGCATTCCGTTCGCTGGATTGATGATGTGGTGCCGCCTTACAAATTCAATAGGTTTTCTCATTAAATTTGGCGAAAAACTGATGGTCTGATCAACTATTTCGACACCATCACGAGCGCCGGCCGAACAAGACGATCATTCAAGGTGTAGCCCTTCTGCATGACAGCCGCAACTGTGTTGGGTGCCTTGCCCTCAATCTCCTGCATCGACATCGCCTGATGAAACTCAGGGTCAAACTTCTCATCGACTGGATTGATCTCAGAAATGTTATTTTTTTCAAAGGCTTGCGATAGCATTTTCAAGGTCAGCTCGGAGCCTTCACGCAGCGCCTTGACGTCTGGCTCAGCACCATCGGTAGCTTGCAGGCCTAATTCCAGGCTGTCCTTGATCGGTAACAGATCTTCGACGATCCCTTCGAGGGCAAATTTTCTCGCTTTGCTGGTTTCGTTTTGCGCCCGCTTGCGCTGATTTTCCATTTCTGCCTGCAAGCGTAAAAGCCGATCCCAGTGCTCGGTGACTTTTGCCTCTGACGCCTCAAGGGCGGCTCGAAGCTGTTCGACTTCGTCGAGCTCCTCACCATCCTCAACGCCGTTCGCCGCCCGGGCTGCAGCCAGCTCGTCGACATCACCATCAAGCGTCTCTTCATCAGCAGCGAGCTGATCGCCGTCTTTTAACATCTCTTTCAGGGAATCGGAAAACTCCCTTTCCTCAGACCCATTACCTTTAGGTTGAGTATCGTTCGCTGAATCAGCGTCCGGTTCAGGCTCATTGTCGCGAGGAGGATTGACGTCTTTTTCCGCCGTCATAAACAAAGGTTCTCTTAAACTAAGTAAATCCAATCAGAGTGGCTATGTACGAAAGCGCCAGACTCGTCCGGCGCACATGATAGGGCCAATCGCGGAAATATGCAGGCCTAACTGCGCAGATTCAAGGCAGCACTTAATAGTTTTGATGTGACATCTACGACCGGGATCACATCTGCATAGGACATTCGCTTGGGACCCACGACGCCCATGACACCAAGCACCTTGCCGTTGATATCGTAGGGTGCAGTAACGATCGAGCATTCACCCAGGGCATCGTAACCTGACTCTCGGCCAATAAAGATCTGCACACCGTCTGCCGAGACGCAGCGCTCGAGTAGATGAAAGATATCCCGCTTTTGCTGAAACGCATCGAATAGCTCACGCAGCTTCCCCATATCATTGAGATCGGCATGCGCCATAAGATTAGTCTCGCCGGCCACAACCATCTCCTCGGCGTCGCCAGCATCTTCATTGAACACTTTGCCAGCAATATCAATCATCAGCTGCATCGTGTGGCTCATGTCTTCGCGCGTGGTCTGAAGCTCCTGTCGAAGATGATCACGCACTTCGGCTAGTGGCCGACCGAGATATTCGGCATTGAGTAATCGGGAGAACTCAGCCAGTTCATCTTTCGTGTAATCGCGCTCGACATGAATAATGCGGTTTTGCACCTCGTCATCATTAATGATCAGGATTGCCAATACACGCTGATCAGACAACGGTAAAAATTCGACTTGCTGCATGGGTTTGTCTTCACGCCGGGGCACCGTGACCATGCCCGCCATATGCGTAAAGCCCGACAGGTAATTCGATGCATTCTGGATCAGCGCCTGGTCACTCAAGGATGGATCCAGCAAACCGCGTATATGCTCAACCATATTGGAATCAGGAGGCTGAACTTCCAGTAGCGAATCGACAAACACACGAAATGCTGCCGAGGTCGGCACTCGACCCGCTGAAGTATGCGGGGATTTGAGGAGACCCATTTGTTCCAGATCGCCCATAACATTACGTACAGAGGCTGCGCTGATATCGATGCCGGGCAATCGGGACAGGGTGCGCGAACCTACTGGAGTGCCCTGCTGGATGTATTGATCCACCAGGTGCTTCAGTATGTGCTGTTCACGTTCAGTGAAGTCGAACGTTGAATTCGCTGTCATAGGTTTAGCCAGGGCACATCGGTATGCGTTTCGGACACCATTAAACGATAAACTAGTGTCATCGATCAATCGATCAATACACGTTCGCCAAAAATGCCACGAAAACTCACAAAATTGGTTCACATTGGCCCAATTGCCGTCGGCGGGGGTTCGCCTATCGTTGTTCAGTCGATGACTAATACCGACACTGAGGATGCGGTACGGACCGCAGCCCAGGTTGCCGATCTTGCCAGGGCAGGCTCCGAATTGGTCCGCATTACCGTCAATACAGAAGCCGCTGCCCGTGCCGTTCCAGAAATACACGAGCGGCTTCTCGCCATGGACGTTGACGTACCTCTAGTCGGGGATTTTCATTTTAACGGGCACAAACTTCTTGCGGCTGTACCTGAATGCGCCAAGGTTTTGTCAAAGTACCGTATCAATCCCGGCAATGTGGGTCGAGGCAAAAAGCGCGATGAACAGTTTGCCCAGATGATCGAGATTGCAGCTCGCGAAAACAAGCCGGTTCGTATCGGCGCTAACTGGGGTAGCCTTGATCAAGACTTACTGGCTCGTCTGCTTGATGAAAATGCGGCATCCAGCCACCCAAAACCACTTGAACAAATCAATCGCGAAGCGGTTATCAAATCCGCCTTAGACAGTGCTGAACGAGCTGTTGAACTTGGCTTGGCAAAAGATCGCATTATCATCTCTTGCAAGATGAGTCGTGTTCAAGACCTCGTACAAGTCTACGAAACGCTTGCTTCCGAGTGCGACTACGCATTGCACCTTGGTTTAACCGAAGCTGGCATGGGTTCAAAAGGGATTGTTGCATCAACAGCAGCATTGGCGGTACTTATGCAGCAAGGCATCGGTGACACGATCAGAATCTCATTAACACCAGAACCTGGAGGCGATCGAACTAAAGAGGTCATCGTTGGGCAGGAAATTCTGCAAACGATGGGATTACGCTCCTTCACCCCAATGGTTACTGCCTGCCCTGGGTGTGGACGTACCAGCAGTACCTACTTTCAGGAACTCGCCAATCGAATTCAAACCTACCTGCGCGACAGCATGCCCGGCTGGAAGGATCAACACCCAGGAGTCGAGGATATGTCAGTTGCCGTCATGGGTTGCGTGGTCAACGGCCCCGGAGAAAGCAAGCATGCCAACATAGGCATTAGCTTACCCGGTACTGGTGAGCGCCCCGTCGCTCCAGTTTATATCGATGGTGATAAGGCAATGACATTGAAGGGTGACAATATTGCCGAAGAATTCCAGGCCATCGTCAGTGAGTACGTGCAAAGTCATTACTAAACGTCAAAAGTACTGCAGCACAGTTCTTCGCTTTTCTCACAAGCGCGCATGAACGAAACGACGCCTTGGTTCACCTTGGCAAAACCTCCGATAATCGACACGGCTTCTGAGTCGATAGTCATAGTTGGCGCTGGACTGGGAGGTTGTTGGTTAGCGAGAACCCTTGCTGAACGCAAAGTTCGGTCAATCATTATTGATTCGCACGATATCGCCTCTGGCGCATCGGGTAATTTGGCAGGTGTCGTTAAACCCTACGTCACACGACAGCCCGGCTTTATCGATTACTTCTACGCCAAGGCTTTCGACTGCTTGCTTAACAAACTCAACGTATGGCAGTTGGGCCAACGTTGCAGCTTTAACACTTGCGGTGTACTGCAACTGAGCGACAAGCCTTACCCACCACAGGAGGCCTACACCGTGTTGACACTTGAGCAAGCCAACGCACGCGCTGGGCTCAACGTTAGCAGTGGCGGTATATGGTTCGGGAACGCTGGTTATCTTGATCCACAAGCACTTTGTCATGCTTTGCTTGAGCATAAGCTGATCAAGGTGCTACCAAACTGTAAAGTACAAAGCGTCGATACCAGCGAACATGGTGCGACCATAAAGACATTCAACGAAAAAAGCATCAATGCAGATCTCGTTGTGATGGCGACGGGAAGTTCACTGCCCGAAGTACCTCAATTAGCGCACTTGCCAGTGATTCCAGCACGCGGCCAAACTAGCGATATTGCATATGATGAACAAACTGATAAGCCACATTGTGTGGTGTCCGGTAGGCACTACGTCATTCCTCTGGCAAATAAAATGATCGTTGGTGCAAGCTTTCATCGAGACGATGCGACGACTGAACTGCGTGAAGAAGACCATGTCAGTAACATCACTGGACTGAAGACCTTGTTACCGGGAGTCTCAGTAAAGTCGAAGCCTACTACAGGTGATACGGGAGTAAGAGCCACGACGCCTGATCGGCTTCCACTGGTAGGTCCCGCTCCAGATCACGACGCAACCGCTAGCGCCTACCGCGAACTCCACCTTGGACGGATCAATCAATCATACCCAGAGTTACCAACAGTCCCACGTTTGATGGTGCTCGGCGGATTCGGCTCCCGAGGCATAGTCACAACAGCTTACTGCGCCGAGCTACTTACGAATTATCTGCTGGACACGGAAACGACAGACAATACGCTTGAATCCTATGCCAGTCTGGTCAACCCTGTGCGATTCCAGATCCGAGGACTCAAGCGTAAGCGGTGAGGGTATGCCCTGGAGCTCAATTTGAGTGCCCAATGCCCGTTATACTCTTCTAATGGCAATAGAACTTGACGACGCATTCGACCGCTACCAGCGAGCAGATTGGCTCGCACTGGCAGAAAAAGGAATGCCAGAAGGACAATCGCTGGACAATCTGACAAGTGCCACGCTTGACGGACGTACAGTCGATGCCTTGTATACCAATCGGCCAGCAATCGGAAAGGCGGCAACACCGACAACACAAAGCATCACAACGAAATCCAAGCTTGAAGGCTCTGTCTGGGATAACCGCGTAGTCGTTTGGACGTGCACACCAACGCTTGCCAACAACAGCATACTGACAGCACTTGAGGGAGGAGCAAGTTCCATCGAACTGCACTTGGGCGATCATACAGGCTGGTCTAGCTCGCAGTTAGCGACTGCCTTGGAAGGTGTTTATCTCGATGCAGCTGCTATCAGCCTTCGAATGCCTGGCATCAACGAGGCCTCAGCCGATGCATTGATAAACTTGTGGAACGCAGCAGGCATCGCCACAGGCGATGCGAAAGGTGCTTTTAACTTTGATCCGATCGGTGATCACCTTAAAGGCCTTAGCAACGATACTTTTTCGCTTGAACAGTCACTGCGGGCTTTGAACACACTTACCCAGTACACCACACACCGATATTCGGAAGTTCCTACAGTGTTGGTTGACGGCAGTTGTCATCACAATGCGGGGGCAACTGCGGTTCAGGAATTGTTAGCGACCATCGCAACAGCAAGCATTTACCTTGAGTCGCTTAAATCCACATCACTTGACCCGACATTGATCAGTCGACAAGTACAAGTGCAAATGAGTACCGATGCCAACACTTTGATGGGCGTCGTTAAGCTACGCAGCTTGAAAATGCTATGGCAACAATTACTACTTGCACTTGAATTGCCAGCAGCTGAACCAGCACTGGTTGTCGAAACCTCCAAACGCCATTTATCCTCACTGGATCCCTGGGTCAATCATTTACGTAACACTGCTGCAGTTTCAGCTGCAGCCTTTGTCAACGCCGATACTATTATTGTGCACCCACACAATGTTGTCGAAGGTCAAACCCTTGATGATGAAGAGCTTGGATTGCGTGTCGCCCGCAACCTCCCGATCATATTGTCTGAAGAGAGTCACTTGAATGATGTACAGGATCCTTTCCGAGGTTCCTTTGCAGTGGAACATCTCTGCCAGGATCTCTGTGATGCAGTTTGGTCCGCCTTGGCTCAATACAAAACAGGATCAGCGTGGTTCGACACCGTACAAAGTGGTGAATGGGCAAAGGCACTTCACCATAGCCATAAAGCGCGATGCGCCGAACTCGATGCAGAAAACCAGATCATGGTCGGTGTTAATCGTTACAGCCTCGATAAAGCGCAGTCTTCCACAAGTCTTAAAACTGACAAGCCTGACCTTGATCGGCCATCAACATTGGTGATGGTTAGAGATGCAGAGCACTACGAGGGGAGAAAGTCATGAGTGGCTTTAGGTTTGATACACACAGCGCACCGTCAGTGTGGCAAACGCCAAGTAACACACAGCAGCATGGTGATATTTACCACGAGACGCCTGAGAACATAGATGTAAAAGCCGCCTATGGTGCCAAGGATATTGATGCGCGCAATATAAAAATTGATTACCCGGGGCTACCGCCTTACACCCGTGGCCCCTACCCTACGATGTACGTTACTCGCCCCTGGACAATCAGACAATATGCAGGTTTTTCAACAGCCGAAGACAGCAACGCTTTTTACAAAAGAAATCTAAAAGCCGGGCAAAAGGGCCTGTCAATCGCCTTCGATTTACCTACACATCGTGGATACGACTCTGATCACGAAAGAGTAATCGGCGATGTCGGTATGGCAGGCGTCGCAATTGACTCAATTCTTGATATGCAGATTCTTTTCGATCAGATTCCACTTGATCAAATGAGTGTGTCGATGACTATGAACGGCGCGGTATTGCCAATCATGGCGCTTTACATCGTTGCCGCTGAAGAACAAGGAGTGTCGCCAGAGCAACTGACGGGCACAATTCAAAACGACATCCTTAAAGAATTCATGGTGCGTAATACCTACATCTATCCGCCTGAACCGTCGATGCGAATCATTGCGGATATCTTCAAGTACACCGCAAAGCATATGCCCCGCTTCAATAGCATCAGCATTTCGGGCTATCACATGCAGGAAGCCGGGGCGACAGCTGATCTCGAACTCGCCTATACACTTGCGGATGGTGTTGAGTACATTCGTA
Source organism: uncultured Granulosicoccaceae bacterium (assembly GCA_964594905.1). Taxonomy (GTDB): domain Bacteria; phylum Pseudomonadota; class Gammaproteobacteria; order Granulosicoccales; family Granulosicoccaceae; genus Granulosicoccus. The sequence goes on along the minus strand of CAZQOI010000001.1, from coordinate 103,399 downwards.
CTGGTATCGCCGCAGGTCTCGATATCGATGCCTTCGCGCCGCGTCTATCGTTCTTCTGGGCAATTGGCATGCACCACGCCATGGAAGTTGCCAAACTGCGCGCAGGTAGAATGCTGTGGGCGCGACTACTCAAACAATTCAATCCCAAAAACCCTCGCTCCTCTAGTCTGCGTACGCATTGCCAAACTTCAGGATGGAGCCTGACTGCTCAAGATGTCTACAACAACGTGACCCGCACTGGTATTGAAGCAATGGCGGCAATCGGTGGTCATACCCAGTCATTGCACACAAATGCATTCGATGAAGCACTTGCATTGCCGACCGATTTTTCGGCACGTATAGCACGCAACACACAACTCTTCATGCAGCATGAAAGCGGTCTGTGTTCCACCGTTGACCCGTGGGGAGGCAGCTACTTTATGGAATCCTTGACGCGTGATTTGGCGCAGCGAGCCTGGCAGCATATCGAAGAGGTGGAAACACAAGGTGGTATGGCAAAGGCGATTGAAGCTGGTATTCCAAAGTTGCGTATCGAAGAGGCTGCGGCGCGTACACAGGCGCGAATCGACAGCGGTGATCAAACCGTCGTTGGGATCAATCGTTTACAACTCGCCAAGGAAATTCCTGTCGATGTACTAAAAGTTGACAACGCGAAAGTTCGCGAACAACAGATGCAATGCCTTAACGATTTAAAAGCGAATCGCAACAAAGACGCGCATGCAATAGCTATCGCCGCTTTAACAGAATGCGCTAGAACTGGTTCAGGTAATCTTCTTGCAAAAGCCGTGGAGGCTGCGCGCGCAAGAGCGACCGTAGGTGAAATTTCTGCTGCGATGGAAGCTGTTTTTGGTCGTCATACGGCAAGCATACAAACAATCGAGGGGGTGTATAAAAAAGCCATGAGCAACAATGAAATTCTCCCCTTGATTGAAAATCGCATCAAAGCCTTCATGCAACAGGAAGGACGACGGCCTCGTATTCTGGTGGCCAAGATGGGTCAGGATGGACATGATCGCGGACAAAAAGTTATAGCAACCGCTTTTGCCGACCTTGGCTTTGACGTAGATATAGGACCACTGTTTCAAACACCCGACGAAGTTGCCCGACAGGCTGTTGACAATGACGTACACCTTATCGGAGCCAGCTCACTGGCCGCTGGCCATTTGACCTTGGTACCCGCGTTGAAAAAATCTTTGCAGGCACTCGGACGTGAGGACATTCAGATTGTCGTCGGCGGTGTAGTGCCACCACAGGATGTACCGGAATTAATCGATGCGGGAGCGACAGCGGTGTTCCCCCCCGGCACCGTGATTGCAGATGCGGCCTTGAACCTTATCGATACACTCGCTTCGTCACTTGGTCACACTGATACCAACTCAAGCAAAACTTCATGACGTCGCTCACGACCCAAGCACTCATCGATGGTGTCATGGCCCGTGAGCGACAGATATTATCTCGTGCCATCACCCTGACTGAATCAAGGCTTGAAGCGCATCGTGAACAAGCGCAAGAGGTTCTACTATCACTACTACCTCGTACGGGTAAAGCAATGCGAGTCGGTATTAGTGGCGTACCTGGCGTTGGCAAGAGTAGTTTTATCGAGACACTTGGTATACGTCTCATAGAACAAGGCCACCGTGTCGCGGTGCTTGCCGTTGATCCAAGTAGCCAACGAAGCGGTGGCAGTATTCTTGGTGACAAAACACGCATGGGGGAACTCGCTTTAAGCGACGCAAGTTATATTCGCCCTTCTCCAACCAGCGGGCATCTCGGTGGCGTGACTCGTGTAACTCGGGAGTCTGTTTTGTTGTGCGAAGCCGCAGGGTTTGACGTCATTCTGGTCGAGACCGTCGGTGTAGGCCAGTCTGAAACCGTTGTTGCAGATATGGTCGACTGTTACCTCGTACTGATGCTGCCCGGCGCCGGGGACGAGTTGCAAGGCATCAAGAAAGGTGTGCTGGAACTGGCCGATATCATTGCTGTTAACAAAGCCGATGGGAGCTCGATCCACAATGCACAACAAGCGCGAGCCGCTTACCAAAGAGCCTTATCCATCTTGCAACCGACAGGTAGCTGGAAGCCCAAGGCACTGAGTTGTAGTGCACTGACTGGCGACGGAATCAACGAACTCTGGGAGCTTGTTCGTTCACATCGCAGGCAGCTTATAGAGTCAGGAGAATTACTGACGCGTCGTGAAAACCAACAAATCAGATGGTTGTGGTCAATGGTAGAGCAAACGGTGCTTGACTCATTTCATCATTCAGAGCATTTGAAACCGCTGGCCATCGCAGCCGAAGCTGATGTGCGTGCACAGATAGTTACAGCGCCGCAGGCTGCTGAAAGCTTAACAGTTGCCTGGCGGGAAAAACTTGACTAAATCGGGTTCCAATGAGCTTGCCGGATAACATAACTACGAAAAAACGTCAGCTGGTTTCGTTGTAGTAAATAGAGAACAAGACAATCGTCGACCCTTCAAGCTTCGCCATTGCATCGCTGGTAAAAACACCTGGATTAAGTCCTTGCATGACGCGTCTTGCGACTACCTCTAGTGATAAATTCGCAGCACTCACCTACGAATCACTGTTGGCGTATCAAGAAATTCTTCTAACGCAATCCGCCCAACAATTTGACAATGTCTATCCCTATTGGGCAGTTGCCGAATCTTTAACCGGCGATTCAAGCAGATGGCGATCATTGCCTGTTCTTTATCAAGGAGAAGGAACACTAGGGCCTCGGATGGCTACTATCTGTGAACAACTAATTGCACGACATGGAGCCTATGGCATCACGGGTGCTGACTGCCCTCAATTTCAATATTCATTACTTGGTGACGTACGCGACTACCTTTTAGAACTGCCAACGAGGACCGAGAATAAAGTTTCTGCAGGCAGCAAAAGAGCCGTGGTGTGTCCGAGTGTTGATGGCGGCTTTGTTTTTTTCGCCGCTAATTTTGCTTTTGTCGAACCCTGGCGCCGTTTAACCTACAGCCATGACAGCACCTGCGAGCAGTTAATGCAGGAACTTACCGGCATCGAAACCTGGGTAATGGATACCATGGTGGATATCGATGAGTATAAAGATATTGCATTAGCGCTTGAACAGGCACGCCAATATGAGCAAATACAAGCGCTGAAGTTACTTGAGAAAATATTGCATGAAACGTGAATCATGAGCCAATTGCTGGCCTACTTTCTGCAGTAGTTGCTAACGGCATTAAGTAACGGATCATCAAGCAAGAAACGATCTGAACTTCAGCAGCATTCGACGGTCACTATTGCCATACTCATCTGCCAACCCCACCGGTTAGAGGTCCCCAATGTTCCGAACTCTCACAGCGTCTTTTCTAACTATCGTAATGCTAGGCACCACCGCAGGTTTGGCCCAAGCGTCTGGCGGCGGTGGATTCAATCAAGGTTTCTCGCAGCGTAAAGTGGACAAACTCTACGAGGAAGGCAAATCGTACTATAAGGCCCGTGTCGACAATGGCGACGTGCTCAGCTACTGTGTAAAAACAGGTGAGGAGCTAACGAAGCTATCCAAACGCTCACTGCGAGCATTACGAGGAAGTAACAGTCAAACTCTCGCCTCCAGTCTTTACAATTGCAACAAGCCAGAGCAATCAGTTGTGGAGGTCGTTGGTCAGGAAAAAATGCCAGCTGTTATCCACTATCTGAACAAGCGTTACAAGCTCAAGCTATCCAATACCTAGTAGTCAGACCCCAAACAGGCTGGTACACCTATCAAGCTGATACGAATAAGCAGCATTACAGTGCTGCTTATTCGTTATTTGTTTTCTTAGAGTTGTTTGCGACCAGAGGCTGTAAGTAGTCCCAAAGTAACATCGCAGCGATAACACCAAACTCCACCAGCAATACAGTGCTTGATATTTCGTGTAGCTCGAGCGAACTGTCCCCGGTGTAAAGTCCTGACCAATACGCTAACAAAATACTGCTACTGGCAACCCAAGCCCAGCGAGACGGGAAGATAACGGCAAATGGCAGAACCCACGGCAGGTACCAGGGATTCAGTACGGGTAAGCAGATAAGGAAAAGCCCAAATAAGATATCGCCACGCGGAATCCATCTTTGATCATTGTCTGGTTGCTCTGGTTGACGGAGGCGTATGAACCACACTCTGAAAACCCAGACACCAGAAACTAGCAAAAAAATACTTGCCATTATTATTTTTGCAGAAGCAAAAGTTACCCACTGATTTAATAGATAGAAAACAGGCGCATTAAAAAACCAGCTTTCGGCCATCGCCTGTAATCCTTCCGGGTACCAGATACGCGGCGTTCCATAGACCCAGGTAATTAAAGACACGGTGACTATCAGAGCAACAATAGTCGCCAAGCTCTCTTTAATTACTCTGTTTTTAAATAATAAGAACGGTAACAACAATATAGCGAAAACTTTTACGCCCAACGCCAATCCAAGCGCAACGCCAACGACAGCAAACCAACTGCGCTGATAAGCCCATACTGCAAACACCGAGAGAGCAATCGCTGCAATATCAGGGTGGGCAGTTATAGCAAATTCTTTTACTAATAACGGCGACCAGGCATAAAGCAGCAAGGCACTACTACGAGTCATGGTGCAAAGCAACAACAACACCAGCATGTCGGCAGAGGCCATGATCAGTTGCAACGGCCATATGCTCGCGGGCGATACCCAATACGCAGCAGCAAACAGCCACTGACAAACAGGGCCGTAAACGGTCGCTACATCAGGGTAATTGATCCCAGAGAGGATGTCGTCAAATTGCTCAGGAACATCGTCAAGCCCGAAAAAATTGGCTGGCGCTAATGAATACGGATCTAGAGATTCAGCAGTGCGAAAACCGTCCCACAGATAGCGAAAGAAATCATCTTCAAACAGTGGGTAACCAAAAACACCAAAACCACGAAAAACCAATGCGCTACCAATTATCCAGATCAATGGAACAGACTGGCCAGTACGCCAACAAAACGCCACAACACCAGCAGCACACGCGGCACAGTAAAAGGCTATCGCGGTAAAGACAGCAACACTGACACCGCCGACCTGATGCGACGAATATGCCAGCCAAGCGAATGCCAGCGCGCAACTGCTCATCGCGGGCAGAAAGACCCAAGAATCAATTTTTTCCGATTTAGTCACAACGGGCAGATTCTCGGCTTAATACGGTTACCATCAAGGAACTTACTACAAACGGGGATATCACATCGCTGTGTCTACTCTATTATCCCTCTCCTGATAAATCGAACACCAAATGCAAGCCGGACATTAATACCTCCTAACTAACAGTTAATCATTGAAAAAGTACTTGATTATGGGCATGGGGAATGCTGGCTACTTTTCTGTCGATCCCACGCCCAGCCATTGATTCAACAGAGAACAGTTGCGCAAATATGACTAGAAAAATCATAACCGGCATTATTTTATTTGGCTGCACAGCCTCGGTATTTGCAGAGGGTTCCCCCTGGCTTCCGTCAGCAGGCAGCAATTCTCTGGGGCTGACGTACACCACTCAATCTACCGATGAATTTTTCATTGCTTCAGAAAGAACATCTATTTTTGGTGATCTGGAAGGCGAGTTTGTCTGGCTGAATTACGGTTTGGGTATTACTGATCAGCTCGCACTGGATGTTAGAACCAGCTATGCGAGAACCTCTTTTGAGACTAACCCTCTCGAGCAATCCGGTACCGGTGATAGCGCTATCGGCTTGACCTGGCAATGGCGCAATGAATTTGAAGCAGATGATGGAACTCCCACCATCGCCACCAGATTGGGTTACACGATTGGCGGCGACTATGAAACAGCACTGATTGATGCTATCGGTGACGGTGCATCAGGCCTTGATTTGAGCCTCTTGGTAGGTAAAGTCCTGGGCGAGAAATTCGCAGTTCAGGGAGACCTAAGTTACAAGACTCGAGACGATGATGTACCCGACTCCCTGTTGTACTCAATCAGTGGTTTTTACATTGCGACACCTTCTTTGAATCTGAGTCTGGGCTACAACGTGATCGACTCACAGGGTGATATCGACATTGGTTCACCCGAATTTATCAGCGGCGGAGTTAGCCAGTTTAACCGAACACGCAAAGACTCAGAAGCTGTCATTGTAGGGTTGAATTACAGCTTTGAACCAGGTATTAGCTTAGGTTTATCGTACTCGAACCTAATCGACGGCCGAAATGTTGCCGATGCAGATGTCGCTTCACTCAGTATTGGTTACAGCTTCTAGCAGTATTCCAAATTTAATCAAAACGATCAGGAATAGATCCACATGAAATTGACAAAAACCGCGCTACTCGTAGCGATCAGTGCTGTTTTAACTGCTTGTGGCGGTGGTAGCAGCGACCCAGTTGATCCAGTCGAACAACCTGTCGCACAAGCACCTACTGCACCAGGCGCCCCTGCCAATGTTCTTACCGGACGATTTGTTGATTCAGCCGTCGAGGGGCTGAGCTACCGAACCGACAGCTTAAGCGGTACCACCGATGTTGATGGCACTTTTGAATATGCAGCTTCCGAATCCGTTATTTTTTCTATCGGTAGTATCGACTTACCGCCAGTAGCAGGTGATGAGGTGATAACACCACTCACAGTGTTTAACACGACAGATATTGCAGATATTCAAGTCATCAATCTGGCTCGCTTGCTTCAAACTTTGGACACAGATGGGCTTGCTGACAATGGCATCACCATCTCAGATGAAGCCCAATTAAGTGCCACTGGACTTAACGTTGATTTTTCCAGTACTGGTTTCGACGCGAGCGTCAGCAACCTTATCGCAAACAGCGGCTCCGTGTTATCTACTTTGATCGGCGGCGAACCTGCTTTGGATCATTTAGCCGAAACCCTGCTTGATGAAGGTATTACGCAAGCACCACCACCGACAGCACCAGTCGCCCCTGCCCCGGCTGGCGATTGCAACGTTACTAGTGCATTCGATGGCAACACATCTTCATTCTCAAATTTTGCCCATGACATCAGCGGTACACTGACAGTGGTCGATGGTTGCACTTTACAGATAGATAATTTCAGTTATGACGGTGGCGGACCCTCTGTCTTTTTCTATCTTGGAGCGGGTGGCGACTATTCTTCAGGTGGCGCTGGCATGCTGATCGGAACCCAACTCAATGGCCGCCGATTTGAAAATGAAAGCATCACAATCAATTTGCCAGATGGCGTAGATTTGAATGATTTCGATGCGGTTAGTGTGTGGTGTGACATTTTCTTTGCTGACTTTGGTAATGCCCCCTTGTAATTGAACGTCACTAACACAGCGTATTTTGAACGTTAGCCTTTCTTAGTGAACGTTGGGTGCTAATGCAAATATCGGTCATTATTCCAGCGCGCAATGAAGCGGACAATCTACCAATTGTTATCGCCGATTTGCGCGCTCTGAATCTAGCTGCATCAGATTCACTAACCATTATCGTTTGCGACAATGGCTCAACTGACGATACAGCAAACATTGCAGTCGAACTCGGCGCAACCGTAACGAAAGAATCGCAAGCGGGTTATGGTGCGGCCTGCCTGAGTGCCATGTCGATCTTGCAACAACCCGATATTGTCGTTTTTCTCGACGCGGATCAACGTGTCCCGGCTGATGAGTGGCAACAGCTTCTCGGTGCTGTTATCGATGGTGCTGATTTAGCGATTGGGTGTCGAAGCAAAACAGAAAAAAGCGCAATGACTCTGCAACAAAGTTGGGGAAATCGCTTTGCTACTGGAATCATTCGGAGTCTGTTCGGTTACCCTGTAACCGATCTTGGTCCCTTTCGCGCTATCGATTACAAAAAACTACTGATGCTCGACATGCGAGACCGCGCCTATGGTTGGACGGTAGAAATGCAACTCAAAGCCTATCTACTGGGTATGTGCGTAGTTGAAGTACCGGTAACTGCCAGAAAGCGTCTGCACGGTAAGTCAACCATCAGTGGCACCCTGCGCGGAACAATTGGCGCAGGTAGTGGCATCCTGGGCACTATCTTGAAAAGCACATGTTGGTCAATAAAGCGAAAGAGACGAACTCTATGACTCGTGGGCGCCTTGTCACAGCATCAATAATATTATTAGCACTTGTAGCGCTCGCGATAGGCGCATGGCTTTACCGCCAGCAGCAACTCAACGAGCCACTAAGTGAGTGGGATAGATCGGTCGAAACCAATGCGGAACGCATCAACCATGATGACTGGCAAGTACTGCTGGATGATTTCCTTGATACCGAAGATGAAAGAGGTGTTTTTCTGTTTGACTATGAGAGCTTGCAGATAGACGCAGAGGCCGAACTCGATGGATATATCAACTACCTTACCAGCCTGGATCCAAGAGACTATTCCCGCAACGAACAATTTGCCTATTGGATTAACCTTTACAACGCAGCCACCGTTGACTTGATCGTCAACCATTTCCCGGTCGATTCCATCACTGACCTTGGTGAAACGGCCTTAGCATTTGGTCCATGGGACGATCCAATAGTCACCATCGCAGGCATTTCCCTATCACTCAATAACATCGAACACGGCATTCTCAGGCCAATCTTCAAAGACCCGCGTATTCATTTCGCCGTCAATTGTGCCAGTATCGGCTGTCCCAACCTTCAGCCGCAGGCGTTTACCTCGGAAAACCTAGAAGAATTACTCCATCTCGGATCACAGGAATTTGTAAGTCATCCTAGAGCATTAAGTGCGGACGACGATACCTTGTATTTATCATCAATCTTTGATTGGTATGCCGAAGATTTTGGAGACGAGACAAAAGCTGTACTGAATAAAATCGCCGAGTACGCCACTGAGGATGCTGCGAATATTCTTAAAGACTATGAAGGAGACATCGAATATCATTACGATTGGACTTTGAATTCAGCTGATTTCTAGTTTTTAACGTATCTAGTTTCAAGGCATCTAAACTCAGAATCAAGCGACAGTAAACAATCGGTTTTCTCCCGCACTTCCCACAGGGGCGCGCGCAAACGAATTTATGATCGAACTAAATAACCTGTCCAAGCGCTACGCGATGGGGCATGGCGAGATTACGGTACTGCATAACCTCGACTTGTCAGTGCAGGCTAAGCAACGCGTCTCCATTATCGGTCCATCTGGCTCAGGCAAGACGACGTTGCTGCTGATTCTCACGGGGCTTGAATCTGCCAGCGACGGAGCGATCACGATCGCCGAGCAACCTCTACACCAACTGACAAAAGACGATAGCGCTGATTTAAGACGTCGTCATATTGGAATCGTATTTCAGTCTTTCCATTTGATTCCAAGTCTGACTGCTCGCGAAAATGTCGCTCTGCCGCTGGAAATAGCCGGAGAATCAAAGAGTCGAGCGCGTGCGATGAGCATGTTGGACAGGGTCGGCTTAGGTTCGCGCGGAGAACACTACCCGGCACAATTGTCCGGAGGCGAACAACAAAGAGTAGCTATTGCTCGAGCCCTGATTCACGAACCTGAATTGATTGTCGCGGATGAACCCACTGGTAATCTGGACGAAAAAACCGGTGAGCTGATCATGCAGCTGCTGTTTGATTTGAATCGTGATAGTGGATCTACACTGCTTCTGGTTACCCATGACAACGAATTAGCAGCGCGCTGCGACAAAACTTTTCGTCTGCAAGACGGTAGGCTGCATGAACAGCATGTTGATGCAGCTTCCACCATGAACAACTATAATTGACAATGATGATCGCCCTGCCCGGCTTCATGCTGCGTGATCTGCGTGGCGCTGCCAAAGTCAGATCTCTTTGGGTGTTTAGTGCTTGCCTGTTTCTAGGCATCACACTAATCGCAACTTGCGGCAACCTGTTGCAAGTCGTACGAGCGGGTTTCGATCAACAAGAGAGAAACCTCTTTGGTGGTGATCTGCAAATAAGTCAACGCGAGGCTATCAACGAAGAGCAACTGAAGTGGATTCGCGGCAACGGCACGGTATCGCGCTTACTTGAGCTGCGCACAATGATGGGCACCGAGTCCGGAGATTTCACGGTAGTTGAGCTGCAAAGTGTTGACGACACTTATCCTTTATATGGACGTGTTCAGCTTGATCCTGCCATCAGTCTGCAAGAGGCTGTTGGTGTATCAAGCGATGGGGTATGGGGCGCTGCATTTGACCCAGCATTAATTGAGCAATTGGGATTGCAAGTAGGGCAACTCGTCAGCATTGGCAGCCTCGAGCTGGAACTTCGCGCCGTCATAGTCGAGCAACCTGATAGAAGCCTGCGAGCAGATTTCCGGGGTCCGCCTGTCATCGTCGATGAGAATGCCTTGCAGAAAAGCGGGCTGCTGCTTCCAACCAGCCTCGTCGACTACGACTATCGGGTCCGAACCGATGACAAACCAACAGATTGGCGCGAAAAACTGCAGGAACAATTCCCGGACGCCAGTTGGGAAGTACAGACAGTGGATGAGCGTGGGGAGTTCGTTGGCCGACGTCTGAATCAGGTCGCATCTGTACTTCTTCTTATTGGTTTTAGTACCCTGCTTATTGGCGGTTTAGGCGTAGCCAATAGCGTAAGCGCTTATCTGCAAACAAAGTTACGCACGGTGGCCACCTTGCAATCACTAGGTGCTCGCGCCACGCAAGTTGCTTCCGTATATATCGGCCAGATTATCTTGCTATCCGCGCTGGCAAGCCTGGCTGGAGCATTAACGGGCGCCAGTATTGCCTGGCTTGCAGCTCACACGCTTGGTGAAAGACTACCTATCAATGCTGAATTTTCAGCGCTGATAGCACCCACAACCTTGGCCGTCGTGATGGGTGTGTGTACCGCCCTTGCGTTTGCCTTGCCTACTCTCGGACGCACGCTTAATGTTCCCACCGCTTTGCTCATCCGCGGCCTCGCTAGCGAAGGCGGCAGCATGCCAAATGCTTATCGCTGGGGCACGCTGATTATCAGCCTGCTCAGTATTGCGATATTACTGATCTTTGTCCCGGAACCGCTCGTGGCTGGCGCTTTCGCTCTATGCATCGTTGTTTTGCTTCTACTGCTGGAAGGTATGGTGCGAGTGATACGGTCTTGTGCGCAAAAGTTGGCTCACGTCAGAGCCTTGGATGGTTATTTTGCGCTACGTATGGCTGTTGCAGGCTTATACCGACCCGGCAGCTCACTCCGCCCTATGCTGCTATCGCTGGGCACAGCGCTCACGTTACTAGTAACGTCCGCACTGGTCATATCATCAATTAGCCGCACCTTGAACGATGCCGTACCTGAACGAGCGCCATCGTTGGTTTTTTATGATCTTCAAAAGCCTCAAGTTGAAGACTTCAATTCAGTTGTAGCAGCGACTGAAGGCTACCAGAGCCACGCTGTAGCCCCACTGGTGCTAGGAAGGCTAACTCGTGTCAACGGTGAAAAATTAACTGACAGTACTGTTGCCAGAAGAGCACTAGAAGCAAATGACGAACACAAACTCAGCTATCGATTGCGCGACATCGACAACACAACCGTTGATCGAGGAGAATGGTGGCCAGACAACTATTCAGGGCCAGCCTTGGTTGCGATGGAGGATAGAGAAGCCGATCAACTTGGCTTGCAAGTCGGCGATCAACTCGAATTCAGTATTTTAAATGAATCGATCGAGGTCCAATTATCAGCGATTTATTCGCAAGCGAGATTCGAAACCAGTTTTTGGTTAGAAGCAGTCTTCACTGACAATGTCCTGGATCCGTTCATTACTCGCTACATTGGTAGCGTCATGCTCGAACCTAAAAAGGATATCCAGGCCCAGTCAACGCTAGGTGAGTACTTTCCAAACGTTGTCACCGTGAGAACTGCAAAAGTGTTGGAGGCATCACGTTCAATTCTGTCTAGCGCAGGGCTCGCTATGCTGTTGATTGCAGGAGTCAGTCTTGCCGCGAGTATTCTGGTCATGGCAAGTGTGGTCGCCGTAAACAGACAACGACAGGTTTATGAAGCATCAGTGTTGAATGCGATTGGTACTCGCATGAGTGTCGTATTGAAAAGCGTCGTGTTTGAATACCTCTTACTGGCACTCGTACTATCGGTTTTTGCGTGGTTTATAGGTAGCAACCTGGCACAGTTGCTGTTAAATCTCTGGTTAGATGTAGACAGTGGCGGTAGTGCGCTGATGGGAGCAACAGTTGCAGCAGGTGCAAGCTTTATTTGCCTCTTTGCAGGTGCAATCTGGCTCGTAATGACGCTGAACGTTGCACCAGCGACACTTCTGAAGCGAGGTGCTTAGTGCTTAGCCCAACACAGCTCGACAGCTCTGCGTAGCATAGCAGAACAGTAAAAATTGAGGACGTCGCTCATTCAGAATAATTTAAAAATAGGACTCCACTGTCTTGACTGATGATCGGTCGGCCATTGCAGCTCGATGTGCTTTAACCTTCGGATAATTATTAATATCAACACCGTCACCTTGGAGCCAGGTTGACATTCTGTACAAATAGGGGTCACTGATACTAAATAAGTTACCATGAACCCAAGGTCCCTTGAGCATTTCGTTTTCGATCATGTCAAAACATAAGGCCATTGTTTTTGGCACATTTTCGGTCATGATCTTCATAGCGCGCTCATCATCTACCCAGCGCGAACCTCGCCTTTTATGGGCGTGAGCGACATGAACTGTAGAGCACAAATAACTATTGAAAGACTGAATCTGGGCAATGGCGAAGGCATCGTCGGGCATTGCCAATGGTGAATCAGGAGCACGCTGCGCCAGATAACCAAGGATGGCAGGTGTCTCGGTTATGATCCCCTGCTCCGTTACCAACGAAGGCACCCGCGCCTTTGGATTGATTTTCAGGTACTCCTCGTTAGATTGTTGCTGCGTTGAGAAATCCAATTCAACGAGCTCATATTCCAGACCCGACTCTTCCAGAGCAATATGCGAGGCAACTCCGATACTCGACTGGGCCGTGTAGAAAATAATGCTCATGGTTTAGTCTCTTAATTTTGTACAAGGGATTCAGCATCATACCAGCGCTCATATCACCAAAAACACGAAAACTATAGTGCCGACAGGTAGGGACATCAAACGTACGGTTCGAGGTAAACCACTTTAGGAATAACCCTAATCCCCATTTTTTACACATTTAGTGTTTATAGTCAGTCTTGGTAGCAAATGGATGCGACGTAGCAAAGAAAATGATTACGAAAACTCTCGCGGTAAGCGCCCTTCTCTTTTTCATGATCGCCTGTAGTAGTTCCGCAAATCCTCCTTCAACTGAGTCTACCGAACCCAACAACACTGACGAGGGTGGAGCTACAACCACACCAAATTTCTTGTTTATCATTTCAGATGATCTGGGACTGGATGCATCAGCGCAATACTCACTTAGTCAAGATATTCCAAACACACCTGTAATCAATGCGCTTGCCGCGGACGGTATTGTTTTTGATAACGCATGGGCTACGCCATCATGCACGACAACTCACGGTTCCATTATTAGCGGTCAGCACGGGGTTAACAGTGGCGTTTCAACCACACCATCATTAATGGATCCCAATACGAATACCTTACAACGGTTTCTATCCAACTCCGACAGCAACTCCGCCTACACTACTGCCGTAATTGGCAAGTGGCATCTAGCTGGTGGGAACGCAGAAAACCAACTACGACACCCTAATGAATCGGGTGTCGATTACTACGCGGGTAACATTAGTGGCGTTATAGACGACTATTCTAATTGCCAATCCACGCGACTACTACCTGGCTGCAATCGAAGCTATGGATACTGAGATAGGACGTTTGCTCGATGAACTACCCGCTGACAATACGTTGATTGTTTTCATTGGAGACAATGGCACACCTCGCGCCGTAATCGATACCGCCGCATTCGAACGATCCCATGGAAAAAACTCCTTGTATGAAGGTGGTATACGTATACCCATGGTCGTATCGGGTTAAGGCGTCAGCAGACAAAATGAAAGGGAACCGGCACTGGTCAACACAGTGGACTTATACGCGACCGTTGGTGAGGCCGCTGTTTGTCATCACCCATATCCAGTGACAGTCAGAGTTTCTTTTCACTACTCAGCAACGCTAACGCAACTACTCGCACATACAATTACAGCGAGTTTGTTAGCGCGGCAACTGATGGTTGGACTGTGAGAAACGCGAACTACAAGTTCATTGAATTTGCCGACGGCACACAAGAGCTGTACGACCTTAGAACTGACCTTCGTGAAGTCAACAACCTGATTGATACGGCCAATGACCTTCAATCGGAAATCGATGCGCTCAGAGCGTTTGGGTTGGCAGTTCGTTCTGGGGAAAATCCAGGCACTCCAGCTGGACCTGTCGATATCACGGGGGCCACTCTGGTAAACCAGTCAGTTAGTTGCACTGACTACGCTAACACTTTTACGTCTAATGCTACCGACATACTTAACAACGATAACTATGTTGGTGATCTGTCAATAACTGTCGATGGAGATCAATGCGTTATCACAACCAATGCTATCCCTAATCATGATTTTAACGATGGGGACCGAACATTTCCTAATCCGGTGGCTACTCAATCAGACGAATATCGGGTGCCAATTTCTCCACAGATATCACCAGCTGCAACTCCATTGTCGTTAGACCTCGACAACGCTATTCTGCTAAACGGTGTCAAAGTCGACATCCTCGCGGCAGGCTGCTTCGGCGTCGGTGACGGCAGGATCGGCTGTAATGATCCCAACGAGGACTGGCGATATGATCCGGTGAATCCCGCTTCCGGATTCAGGGTCGACAGTCATAACGCACACACTCAACCAGATGGCACCTATCACTACCGTGCTGAACCAAATGCTTTGTTCTCCTCCGACGGCACCGTAGAGTCACCCGTTGTTGGATTTGCCGCAGATGGATTCCCAATTTTTGGCAGCTTTATCGAGGATGGTGGAAATGTGCGAGAAGTTCAGTCCAGCTATCAATTGAAATCTGGCGACAGACCAACTGGAGCTGGTGATCCTGGCGGTGTATACGACGGTACATTCCGCGATGACTATGAATACATCGAGGCTTCGGGTGATCTTGACGAATGCAATGGCATTTCGATAGACGGAAGTTATCGCTACTACATAACGAAAACCTTTCCGTACGTATTGGCTTGTTTTAGAGGAACTCCAGACAACTCATTTTTTAAATAGGATGCAGCTGCTCTGAACTCACATTGAGGCGAGATTAATTCTAGAGCTTCTCCTGAACCAACACCCAAGGAGCGGTTACGACACACCAGAAATCGGGTTCGCGCTCAGTCCAGTCACGCGCATCGTCGTCACTGGCACGCATGACATGTTTGAGTTCAAGCCAGCTTTGCAACTGAGTAGTGTTGTCTTCTGCCAGGCACGCTGCAGCGTCAATCAGATCCACTTCAGGACCAACGTTGATTACGACTCCGCGTGCAAAATGCTTTACCAGCTCATTCCAACTTATAACAGCGGTCTCTGAGTTGATCTGATCATGCAAGGTTTCGCCAGTTTGAACCTTGTCTGAGTTGCCATAATCGCTATCGCTACCCGAATTCACGTCGCTGAGGCTCAGGAGGGTCTCATTTCTGCGATAAACGCGTTCGAACGTTCGATCGACTGATTCATCTGCCTGATCAGTGCTTCGATATCACCCTCAAGATTGTTGAATGTTGTTTGTAGTGAACCTACCGCCTGGGCATTAAGATTGTGCTTCAAGTACAAAACGTTGTCGCGCAAAGTATTGAGTACAGGCTGCATGCTCGCCTCAGCTTGTTTCATGCTCGCTAACATGGTTTGATAGCGCTGCTGAGTGTCTTTAAGCTTACTTTCACTATCGCGACGAAGATTGGCGTCAGTGTAAAGCTCGTTCTCGTTTTCCCACTCTTTGAAGAGATCCTCAGCTACGTTTTCGACATCTTCGATCTGGTCTGACACCTCTTCAGCGGCATCAGTACTGTCTTCATATTCGTCTTTGAGACGATCGTAAGCTTTCTTCAAACCGGTTTCCTCGATTTGGACGATCGTGCCGAATCGCTCGAGTGCGTCTTGAAACTGCTCCTGAGCTTCTTTTTGCGCGTCGCGAGTATCTTCTACGTTCGAAACCAGCAGATCACGTTTGTGAATGCCAATTTTCTCAAGCGCGTTGTATTTGACAGTGCTGCAAGCGGTGAGCAGGGAGACAGCGATGAGTAGCGATAGACGTTGCATGACTTTCATAGTTGATTCATCATCAGGGCCCAAGCCTGAATGGTAGCACGCAGCTCCTGTTAATCGACCATGAAGATAGAAGACGCTATACGCACGATCCCTGATTTTCCCAAACCCGGAATCCAGTTTCGGGATGTAACGACACTATTCGGTGATGCTCGCGCGTTCCGTATGGCAATCGATATGCTGCTCCACCCGTTCGCTGGCGAACAAATCGATAAAGTCGCTGCTCTGGAGGCACGTGGATTTATTCTGGGCGGAGCCATTGCTCACCAATTGTCTGTCGGCTTCATACCAATTCGAAAGGCTGGAAAATTACCGGGCCCAAGATTATCCGAGGCTTACACACTCGAATACGGAGAGGCAACAATGGAGCTGCATGAAGGTGCCATCGAGAAAGGCGAACGTGTACTGCTGGTGGACGATTTGATCGCTACAGGAGGCACTTGTGAAGCAGGCATTAACTTGATTCGACGTGTGGGTGGCGAGGTTATTGGTACCGCATTTGTCATCGACCTTCCAGATCTCGGTGGGCGCAAGCGCATAGAAAAAATGGATGTCTCAGTCCACGTTCTTTGTGAGTTCAGTGGCGAATAGTCCGAACAGCCGTTTTTTCGTCTTTTATTTATTCTCGATTGATTGCTGATATCGTTCGGCTTCACGCCGTGCAAGCGATATGACCGACTGAACAGCATGCATAGCCTGCCCTTCAGTGGTTTGCAATAGCGCCGTTGGTGATACGTCCCCAATAGTTAATAGGCTGCGTATCTTATCGAGTGTTTTCATACCGATGCCACGAACTTCAATCAAGGTTTCGATGTTTGGAAATGGGCCATGCTCCTCGCGCCACTTAACAATTTCCAGCGCTTTTTTCGGCCCGATTCCCGGTAGGGTTTGCGCGAGCTCTTCAGGCGAAGCTTGATTGATATCAACAAGTTCCGCGGCGTTTACAGTAGAGACAATCGCAACAAGAAAAAGTGTGCAAAGCGCGAGCGAATAAAGCTTGAAGAAATGCCGGAGCTGCATGGCGACGTCCTTGTCGTGGTGTTAACAAGAACTCTGCCCATTGAATCGCAGATACGCAAGACTATTTCAAGAAACTACTGTCGTTGATTACAGGCCTAACCCCTCAAACTTTAACGCTGTGGCGTATTCAAACCCTAGCCTGTTGGTCACGGCAATATCGCAGTAGTAATAATAAAGCAAGCTGAACACCAAAGATCAGTGAGCCCCACCACAAATGAAGTGGCTGCGCAAACATCGGTAAATTCAGACGTTCCATACTCATGCCAATGACGATAGTGCCAATAAGGAGACTCGCTAATGCGATGCATAGACCCCTTAAAAGCCGCCAACGACTGGCACCTAGAATTGACACGATCAGCCAGATATTGAGCGCTAGCACAGGTATCGCAAAGTATTTATGGAAGCTGAAAATCAACGGCAAATTGTCTATCCACAAGTGGCGATTCTGGTAGTCACTACTCCGCGCAACCAAATCGACCGCTTCTCTCACTTGTGTGCCTACAACCAATTGCAGCAATCCTGCCGCCATCACAACAATCAACGAGGGGTATACCCATTTTGAAAAGTTTTCAATGTAAGAAAATTGAAATCGGTGACGAGCTGAATGAATGCACGCTGCGATAATAATCCCAACTATGACTTGCGCCAACAACATATGAATTGTGATCATGCCAGGTAGAAGATTACTGGCCACCACTCGGGATCCTAGCCAGCCCTGTAAACCAACGAGAATAAAGCCAGCTAATGACAACCAGAAAACTGACGGTTCACGTTTACGCAGATAGGCGGAAAATATGAGAGTCAACAGAATCGTAAAACCTGTAAAGACGCCGAGCAAACGGTTGAGATATTCAGTCCAGGTTTTACGTACGTTGAATGTGGTTTCAGCGTAACCACGATCAGCGTAAATTTCTTGATAGTTCGATGGAAGTTCAGCTTCGCTAACAGGCGGTATCCATTGACCAAAGCACGTAGGCCAATCTGGACAACCCATACCGGCGCCTGTCGCTCGCACGATACCGCCCACCAAGATCAATACATAAATCGTGGCAATAGTCCCAATCGCGCACCACCAGAATTGTCTGTAGCGAGAAGTATTAAGCGAGTGATGTGAAGCGGAGGTGGACATGCAATTCGTATTTATCTAAAACCGCGGTGATGATACGCGATACGACAGGGTTCTCCCGTTGGTTTGCTAACCAATCCCTTATTCGGGCATGAATTCTGGCGCCTTATTGTTGAGTGACCGTCCGGTTGTAAACGTCAAAATGAGCTTACAAGGGCAAAAAAACACCCTCTTCTCTTGAGATTCACATACGAATCAATCACTTAGCGTGGTCCGACCCCGAGGCTCTCCGAGGCTCTATACTTTGATTTTATGGGGGGATAGGCTTTGTTTGTGGGTGTTGATGGTGGCGGTACCGGTTGCCAAGCGCGAATAGCAGACGCTTCTGGTGTGACATTGGGCGAGGGGTCGGCAGGACCGGCCAATCTGGCGACAAACAGCGAGCAGGCTCGCAGCAATATCCTCAGTGCTTGTGCCTTGGCCGCGACAGAGGCTGGTTTGACGCAAGCGGATTTAGCAAGATCATCAGCGGTGCTTGGTATTGCTGGTGCTAACGTCCTTGACTGTATTAAAGACCTTGAAACGTCTCTGCCCTTTCGCAATACATACATCTGCAGCGATGGTCAGATTGCGCTTCACGGGGCACTCGGAACAAGTAATGGTGTGGTGGCCATCATTGGTACCGGTTCGGTGTACTACCAACAATACAATGGTGATGTAGCCTCGGTTGGTGGTTGGGGATCCTTACTCGGCGATCAATCTGGAGGTGCCTGGCTTGGTCGAAGTCTGCTCGAATATACTTTACTGGCTATGGATGGGGTCAAGGAACACTCACCGCTTACTAAAGTGATTGCGTCATCATTCAACGATGAACAAGTTAAATTGGTCATTGGGCCAGACAGCTTGATTGAGCATTGCAACGATGACAAACCAGTAGCTACACAAAGCAGCTCCCATTTGCAACGATGGTCACCCGATTTACTTGCAGCTTATGCACAGGACATCGCGACCGCTGCGACCAATGGAGACGCAGTGGCGACTACACTTATGAAAAAGGGCGCCAAGCATATTGAAGCTACCGTAACCGGAACAAGCATGGGTCAAGATCAAAGTACGCCCCTATGCCTACTGGGTGGACTTGGCCCAAGCTATAAGCCGTGGCTGTCCACTCGAATTCAATCACGCCTTAGCACATCAAAAAACGATAGCTTGCACGGCGCAATAGCAATGGCCATGAGTGCTAATGGCAACAAAACATGACTGCACTGATTAACCATGGTCGCCTTAATGTCTAAGCCTCATGCCCTGATCGGAGCAACTATCTTTGATGGCAACAAGGCCCACGTCGATCATGCTTTGCTGATAAACAATGGCATTATTGATGATGTGATTCCGCGCTCAGCGCTGCCAGATGGAACTCCGTTGACCAAGCTTGACGGCGGATTGTTGCAACCAGGCTATGTCGATATGCAAGTCAATGGTGGAGGAGGTGCCCTGTTAAACGATCAACCGACAGTCGGCGGTATCGAAACCATATGTCGCGCACATTTAAACTACGGTACAACTGCGCTATTGGTGACGCTAATAACCGATACAGACTCAGTACTTGAGCAAGCAATAGCTGCAGCTATCGAAGCCCATCAACAGTCAGTTCCCGGGTTTCTCGGTTTACATCTGGAAGGGCCCCATTTATCACCAGAAAAAAAAGGCGCTCACGACGGCTCATTAATGCATCCAATGTCTGAAAAAGATCTTGATCGGTTAATTGACGCACGTGCAAGGCTGCCGGTACTTATGGTCACAGTTGCACCTGACGTTGTCACACCAGAACAAATCAAAGCACTGACCGATGCTGGCATCATCGTAAGCTTGGGTCATAGCAACTGTACGTATCAGGTCGCTCAGAATGCTATCGACGCAGGCGCTAAAACAATAACGCATCTGTTCAATGCCATGAGCCCGCTTCATCATCGCGATCCAGGACTCGTCGGAGCAGCACTACACAATAAAACAACATACTTCAGCATGATTGCCGATGGCCATCATGTCGATGATGTGGCCCTGTCGATTGCATTGCATAGCCGACAGACACACAACACTGCCTGCTTAGTCACCGATGCAATGTCGACGATAGGCACAGACATGAAAAGCCTTAACTTAAATGGCAGAAGCATTCACCGTTGCGACGGCGCGTTGCGACTCGATGACGGTACGCTCGCAGGTGCTGACTGTGACATACACAGTGCTGTCCATCACCTGCATAAAGTCACCAACCTCAATTGGACCGATGCAGTGAAACTAGCCAGTGGCAATCCGGCTCGGTGTCTGAATCAGGCAAAGAATCATGGCTACCTCAGCACCGGTAGCTTGGCAAATATTACGTACATCGGCGACGACAAGCGGCTAGGCGGTGTCTGGCTAAGAGGACAGTTTACGGGCTTGTGAGCCAATACCTGTTGCGATTGCCAATCCACGGTGAACTTTTCAGGTCCGCGAACGCACCAAAGACCATGGACTCGCAGGACGACAACTCAATGAATTCTAGCAACGCCAAGCGCACCATCCAGGTAGCACTAATGTCGGCAGTGCTGATGATCGTACCGATGACCCAAGCGATGCCAATCGCCCAAGGTGTGACCATGCCGGGTGAGTTTCCCGATACCAATCTGCGTACCTGGAACGAGAAGAGTTTTAGCGGCAATACCGAATACGAAATCATCGACGACGACGGCCTTCGAGTTCTGAAAGCCAGTACCGCTGGACAAGCGTCAGTTCTCTACAAAGAGAAAGCTATCGATCTTGCCAGTACACCTTGGCTCGACTGGTCATGGAGAATCAACCGAACTTACCCCGATATCGACGAGCAGGCCCGTGCTGGTGATGATTTTCCAGCGCGTCTCTATGTCGTCGCACAAGTCGGTTTCCTGCCTTGGGAAACGGTTGCTGTCAACTATGTATGGGCCTCAAATGTGCCAACCGGCACCATCTGGCGTAACCCCTACTCCGACAAGGCAGTGATGATCGCAGTCCAGTCCGGTGACAATCATGTCGGCGAATGGACACGCCAGCGACGAAATGTCATGGAAGATTTTGCCAAAGCTTTCGACAGGCCAATCAAGAGTTTGAGCGGCTATGCAGTCATGGTTGATGGCGACAACAGCAATCAGAAAGCGACCGCCTGGTTCGGAAATATCGACTTCACGGCAATGTAGGTTTCTGCACAGGACAGCACCCGGGTTCAACCCCTATAATGTGGGTAACTTTCGCGGCGTTCACGAGGTGCAGCGGTTACCATGAACCGACGACATTTCCACAAACTCTGCGGTAGTTTGCTGGGTTACGCCGCCAGTGGCGCCGCGGGACTAACCTCTATCGCATCTGCCGCCACACACTATCAAACTACCAATTTGTTGTTCGAGGACAACTCGCCTGTAACCCTTGATGCTTTGCGTCCTGGAAATGCATTCATCTTCAGTTATCCTTTCAAGACAACCCCCTGCTTTTTGGTAAAGCTATCCACATCAGCGCAATCTAATGGCCCATGGCCAGGCGGCATTGATGATGATTTTTCAGTTGTTGCCTACTCAGCCATTTGCAGCCACAAAATGTCCCACCCAGCCAAACCAATCAGCCACATTTCCTATCGGCATGAAGCTGTGACGTTTTACGACAAAAACGGTAAACGTCAGGATCGAGCAGGGATGATCAGCTGTTGTTCAGAACGCAGCGTCTATGACCCCGCCAAAGCTGGCGAGGTGTTAAGCGGGCCCGCCCCGGTTCCACTCGCCGCTATTGCTCTTGAAGCAGACGCTGAAGGCAAGCTCAGCGCTGTCGGCAGTGTTGGCCCCGATCAATACGATCGCTTTTTAGAAAAATTCGGTTTCCGTTTGGCGATGGAATACGGAGTATCAGATGTTCGTGCGCGAACTGGTGATACAACTACAATCGTCGCCGCGACAGATTTCTCAAAACAGCAGGTGCTCTGTTGATCAATGCCCGTGAAATTCGGCAGCTAAAAAAGCTGTCTTTACTTCAGTCGATCGACGCAACACTGTGGGACAAACTTGCCCCAAGTATTGATACACGTGATCTTGGGGTTGGCGAAGTGCTGTTCTCAGCAGGACGTGAGTCAGACGATCTTTACCTAATTATCGATGGTGAGATCGGTCTGCACCTGCCGTATAACGATTCGAGCAATACCTTCCATCTGCAAACACGAACCAAAGGTGATACCGCAGGTGATTTCGCAGCGCTGAACGGTGGCGAACATCTGGTCAACGCGATCGCCTTGAAAAAAACACGCGTTGCGACGTTCCCGCGTGTGGCATTTGAGCGCCTCGCGGGGATTGATCCAAAAATACTCGCACACGTCTATGACGTCGCGGCCAATCTGTCACGAAGTGTCACACTGGCACGAGCCTTTCTCGAGCTTTTTGGTGTCATCGAAGCTGACACCATGAATGAGCTTCTGCAAGTAACGACGGTGCATCACTACAACAGTGGTGAAGTGCTGTTTGAGGAAGGCAACGAAGCCAACGGTTTATATGTTGTCTTGTCTGGCCGCATGATTGTCGAAACAACCGATATCGACGGCCGCACCCAGCGCATGGCCGTGGTAAAAGCACCAGAGACAGTAGGTGAGCTTGCGCTACTGGCAGATACTCGGC
The DNA here is from genome assembly GCA_964594905.1 of uncultured Granulosicoccaceae bacterium. Lineage (GTDB taxonomy): Bacteria > Pseudomonadota > Gammaproteobacteria > Granulosicoccales > Granulosicoccaceae > Granulosicoccus. The sequence continues at coordinate 80,517 of CAZQOI010000001.1, read as the reverse complement.
GCAGCGCCACTGTTATCGTCGCCCGCGAATCCACTGTCGCACGACTCGACAAAGCAGCCTTCAATACACTTATTGCTCCAAGGGCGGATATGTTGATGTCCTTGTCGCGACTGGTGGTTCGTCGTCATGTGGCTAATGTACGTCACGAAGCTCACTACTCCAACGATCAGAATTTCGTACTGATACCGCTCGATAACGGCGTTCCGCTGCGCCGCTTTGTACATCAGTTGAAGATAGAGATGCGCAAGCTTGGTTCGACACTAACGCTCGACGCCAATGGATTCGACACACTATATGGTCGGGCAAACGCCGCTCAGACTGACTTCGACAACGTATTCAATCCAGCGGTTGCAGAATGGCTTGATGATAAGGAAAACCGTTTCGACCAAGTTGTCTATGTGGCCGACAAAGAATGGAATCCATGGACCAGACGCTGTGTAAATCGCGCTGACCGTGTACTGTTTCTGACCAGCGCAGGCATCGAAAACGATGACAGTATCCGCGATATCGAATCTCAATTGAGCGATATGTTTGCAGCATCACGTCACCGACCCAACGTAGACCTGATCCTGTTGCATACACCAGAAACCGTATCGCCGAAGAACACAGCGCGTTGGTTACGTTCACGTCGACTCGACGCGTTTCATCATGTGCGTCTGGATGATGAAAAACATTTCGCACGTCTTGCTCGAAGAATGGCAGGTCAGGCACGCGGTATTGTGCTGAGTGGCGGTGGCGCGCGAGGCTATGCCCACCTGGGTGTGCAGCGTCTTATAGAAGAACAAGACATGGACATCGACTATATCGGTGGTTCAAGTATGGGTGGGCTTTTGGGTGCGTCAATGGCAATGGGTCGAAACTACGCAGATATCGAAGCTTTATCAGCGACTTTCGCCAGCAAAAAGGCCTTGTTTGACTACACCCTACCGATCGTCGCCTTGATGAAGTCAATGAAGCTGTCGAATTTCTGTCGCGAAGTCTATGGGGATATTCATATCGAGGATTTATGGGTGCCTTTTTTCTGTGTGTCATCCAATCTGGCAGACGGTCGAGAAGTGCTACATGATCGTGGCCTGTTGTGGAAAGTGGTTCGGAGTACTATTTCCATACCCGGTGTATTCACACCAGTACCAACCGCCAATGGCGATTTATTGATCGACGGCGCCGTGTTGAACACCTTTCCCGTCGACATCATGGTTGAGCGTCTTGGTGGCAAGGGCAAGATCATTGGCGTCAATGTCAGCCACATTCCCGATCAGTTCTGCTACTACGATTTTGACACTTCCTTGTCCGGATGGTCGGTGTTGTTATCCCGACTTAATCCGTTCTCACCCAGAATTCGTGTACCGCGAATTGCAGAGACCTTGCTTCGCTCCACCGATATCAAGGGTATCGAACGAATGAATGAAACCAAGGCAATGCTGGATATTCTGATCGAACCGAACGTGCGTTCGATATCCTTATTAGATTTCAAACAGTACAAGAAGATCAGCGAAATGGGATACGAAGAAGCCTGCCGTGTTTTTGTTCGCCACGGTCTGTGTGAGCCTTCAGAGATACAGCTTGAAATCAATGAGCCTGATGCGATGCTTGCAGCAGTGACTCAAGCGCTGTAAAGCCTTTCGCCAACATGATTGGCGTGACCCCTTCCCGGTTCATTTTAGTGGGATCAGCACCGGCATCAAGCAGTAGTTCTATCATTCCTGTTTGAGTGGTATCGAGGCTAACAGCGACCGCGTGATGCAATGATGTGTTGTCGTATTCATCTACCGCATTGACATCAGCATGGGCTTTTTCGATCAGCATCCTCGCGGTAGACAGATGATTATTATCCACCGCTCGCATCAATGGTGTAAATCGATAGACATCCGGTACCCGACCGTCAGCACCAATCTCCAGTAACCAATCAAGAGTATCGGTATAACCTTTTGCTGATGCTATCGTTACCGCAGTCCAACCATTGGTTCCTTTTACATGCACATCTGCTCCAGAGTTTTTGAGCCAACGTGCAAGATCGATCTTGTCACCCAGAATCGCAAACATGAAGGCAGTGCCCCCTGTGATAGTACGGGCGTTGATATTTGCTCCGGCGCTAACAAGAGCCTTGGCAAGCGAAGCATCACCCCGTTTGGCAGCAACCATCAGAGCTGTCTTGCCGTTTACAGCGGTTAACGGCAACAACAACTTTGCATCGTGCGACTTAAACAGACGCAACAGCGTATCAGCTCGATCACTGCTGATAGCACTGATCCAATCAAACTGTGCTTCACTCTTCTCTTGCGAATAGCTGAAGTTGAACGCGCAACACGCGCAAACTAAAATCACGCACAAGCTTAAGAGTCGGCTCATGAAACGCCCATGCGAGCGAGTACATCTGCAAATGCCGTGTCGGGCTCATAGTGGCCAGTCATACGTATAACTGCATCTTTACCAACAGCCTCATCCAGCAGACCCTTCAAACCGATACGCAATGCCTCGCTAAGTGGTACACGCTGTTGCCACAACACTTCGCAATACTCGTTACCGATGAACAGCATCAGCTCATCGCGCTCAGTGAGCAATTTCAAGGTATCAAAATGAGCGTTGCTATGCCCTGTAAGAAACATCACCAAGCCACGACAGGGTTCAGGTTTAGTCCCGATCTCAACGCTAAGTTCGACTAATGTGCCTTTTTCATGCTCGTGTAGATCGGCTTCGAAACTGACGGCAAAAGGGCCATCTTCGAGTTTACCTTCGCTAAGGCAAGACGCGTCAGCAGCAGCGACATAGAACAGCGCCGCCATCCATTCGCCATGATCGATCTGAACAGGAATACAGCTGAGCGTCACATTGGCATTGTGCAATGCAACGATAACGTCATCAGGAAAACGTTCTAAAGCCTTGGACACGGAGTTGATCAGCCAGTGGGGATGGCTTAACTTAGCAGCTTTCGCTCTTGTAAGCAGTAAGGCGGGTCGGTCACTGTGAACCGGACCCGCACTTTATTTTTACAACCGCTTCGCGGATCGCAATGCTTCTAGCTGGTAGCGACCCCGTCTCCAGAGGCACGTTCCCGCCCTTCACGAATACCAGCGAACTCATCGGCATCCATTACGCGATCTTGCCTCTGCATCTTCTCGAACCACAAATCGTGATGTTCTCTCGCCCACTCTTCGGTCACATAACCTGAAGCCATGGCCTCAAAAGAACCCTCAGTACCAGCGGTACCGATATAGATATGACCAAGCGCAATGGCTGTCCAACCAATACCCAATGCTGCATGGATCAAATTGGCCTGTTGCATATCAGCTCGCGAACCGCTTATCCAAGGTAGGACATCAAGAGCAGCAGGAAGAGTAATACCGTAGATAGGTGCAATCATTCCAACACCTGTCAGGCAAACCACCACGCCTACTGTCGCCAATAGCCAGAACCAGATCTTTTCACCGGCATTCATACGACCTGCCGACACGTGCTTGCTGCCGAATAAGCCTCCACCTCTGAGCAACCATTTCAGATCCACAAACGTTGGGATGTTGTGAACTATCCACATGACAATCATCAAGACAATACCGACTGTGAAAACTGGCCCGAGAATGTTATGGATCTGGATCGATGTTTGCGCCCACGCGGCAAATCCTGCCTTACCCAATACCGGTATTAACACAGTCTTGCCAATCAACATGCTGATACCTGTTATCGCCAAGGCGATAAAGGAGATCGCAGTGATCCAGTGGACGAACCGATCAAGCCAACTCCAGCGCTTGATTCTTCGGCCGGTTCTTCGTTGTGGCAATTTATTCTTGCGGCCCCAGATGAGGTGATACAACAGAATCACTACTGCCATACCCGCAATCACCCAAGGCAGTTTATTGCTCAAATCTCCCGCTCGAGTTTGCTGCCACTGGGTACCACCATTACCAGGCTGAATAAGCATGCCTGTTTCCTGGCCCTTAACCGCTGAATACCCTTGCAAGCCATCTTTAACCGCTCCCCAGAAATTGCCACGGGGATTAGTTGCACCGCCACTCGACTCTTGAGCGACGGCTTCATGGCCAAGGAAATGCACCGTGTAACTCATCAAGGGCAAGACAAAAGCCAGACCCAGTATCGCCAACAAGCTATAGACCGCGATGCGTCGCCTGCGCCTCTTCTTTAATTGCGCTTCACTTTTCATGTGTGTTGCCTCATGTTATGCGCGATGTTTTGCATCGTTGTTTTATCAGCCTTCGGTGTATGCCGTCTCCCAGCCCCAGGTTTGCGGACGACCGCCACGGCGCAGAACACGCTCACGGTAGATGTTCGCAATCTCATCACCGTCACCGGCGATCAGGGCCTTCGTCGAACACATCTCAGCACACAGTGGCAATTTGCCTTCGGCAATTCGGTTGCGACCATATTTTTCATACTCAGCATCTGACAGATCCTCTTCATCAGGACCACCAGCACAGAACGTACACTTGTCCATCTTGCCGCGAGCACCAAACGAAGATTGCTGAGGATACTGAGGCGCACCAAACGGACATGCATAGAAGCAGTAACCACAACCAATGCACAGGTTCTTGTCGTGCAGAACAATGCCGTCATCTGTTGTATTGAAACAATCGACCGGGCATACCGCCTGGCACGGTGCATCCGTGCAATGCATGCACGCCACCGATATCGATTTCTCACCTGGGTTACCGTCATCGAGCGTTACCACTCTTCGTCGGTTGACGCCCCAAGGTACCTCGTTCTCATTCTTACATGCTGTAACGCAACCATTGCACTCAATGCATCGTTCAGCATCGCACAGGAATTTCATTCTTGCCATGATGTTCTCCTCGTGATCAGGCTGCGGTTATTTTGCAGAGCGAGCACTTCGACTCTTGCATCTGGGTAACGGAATCGTAGCCGTAGGTCATCGTGGTGTTATCTGATTCACCCCGCACATACGGTGCTGCCCCTTCCGGGTACTTGTCCAAGAGATCTTCACCTTGATAATGCCCACCAAAGTGGAACGGTGTGAAGACAACTCCGCGAGCGACTCGATCAGTGACCATTGCCTTGATCTTGATCTTGCCACCCTCAGGACCTTCAAGCCAGACCATCTGATCATGTTGAATGTTCACATCATTGGCATCAGCCGGATTGATCTCGACGAACATATCTTGCTGAAGTTCAGCAAGCCATGGGTTTGATCGAGTTTCCTCACCACCACCCTCATACTCAACAAGACGGCCACTGGTATGTATCAGTGGGTAATCGCCTGAATAATCGGTTGCCTGAATTGAACCGTAACGTGTCGGCAAACGATAGTGAGACTTGCGATCTTCGTAGGTCGGATAATCCTTAACCAAGTCATAACGAGACGTGTACAAAGGCTCGCGATGCACAGGCACCGGATCCGGGAAGGTCCAGACGTTAGCACGGGCTTTCGCATTACCAAATGGTGCGCAACCATGCGCGATAGCGACACGCTGGATACCGCCTGACACATCAGTCTTCCAGTTCTTGCCCTCAGCAGCTGCTTGCTCATCGGCAGTGAGATCATCCCACCAACCAAGTTGCTTGAGCATGTCCGCAGTGAATTCTGGATAACCGTCTTCGATTTCAGCACCGACAGACCAGGAATCTTCGGCAAGCAGGTTGACACCATCACGTTCTACACCGAAACGGGCACGGAAGTTAAGACCGCCTTCAGCCACGGGTTTGCTCGGATCATAAAGATTCGGCGTACCAGGGTGTTTCATCTCTGCAGTTCCCCAACATGGCCATGGCATACCGTAGTACTCACCATCGTTTGGCCCACCTTTCGCTTGCAGGGTGGTGACATCAAAGTGCTTGCGATTATCCATGTGCTCGCGGATTCGCTCTGGACTCTGACCCGTGTAGCCAATGGTCCACATACCTTTGTTGAATTCGCGGGTGATGTCTTCAATCAGAGGCTCATCGTTGGTGACTTCAATGTTTTTGGTGAGCTCTTCACCAAAGCCAAGTTTGGCTGCCAACTTGTACATGATAGTGTGATCAGGCAAAGACTCGAACAGTGGTTCGATGATCTTGTCACGCCATTGCAATGAACGATTGGACGCTGTCACTGAACCGTAGGTTTCGAATTGTGTAGCTGCCGGCAGGAGGTACATACCGTCTTTGCGATCTGGCAATACAGCGGTATGGGTTGGATACGGATCAATGACAACAAGAAGATCGAGCTTCTCCATCGCCGCTTTCATTTCCGGCCCACGCGTTTGCGAGTTAGGCGCATGTCCCCACAACACCATTGCTCGGATGTTGTCTTTCTGTGCAATGTTTTCCTTGTCTTCGAGGACACCATCAATCCAACGCGATACCGGCATACCGGCGGTATTCATCGGTTGCAGATCCTTGTCGCCCTTCTTCTCATAAGAACCCTGATCAAAGCGGTTCTTGATCCAGTCGTACTCGAGATCCCAGACACCTGCCCAGTGCTTCCACGAACCTGCGGACAGACCGTAGTAACCCGGCAATGTATGCGAGAGCACACCAAAATCGGTTGCACCTTGAACATTGTCATGGCCACGGAAGATATTGGCACCGCCACCTGACTTACCGATATTGCCTAGCGCAAGCTGCAAGACACAGTAAGCACGTGTGTTGTTGTTACCAATCGTGTGCTGCGTACCACCCATGCACCAGACGATGGTACCCGGACGATTTTCAGCCATGGTTTGTGCAGCCTGCTTCAACTGCGCCTCGGGAATACCAGTGACACGCTCAGCTTCATCAGGCGTCCACTTGGCGACTTCTTCACGAATATCATCCATGCCATAGACACGTTGGCGAATGTATTCCTTATCTTCCCAGCCGTTTTCAAAGATATGCCAGAGAATGCCCCAAATAACAGGTACATCAGTACCTGGACGCATTTGCAGGAACTGATCAGAGTGGGCTGCAGTACGCGTAAAGCGTGGATCAACAACGATCAGTTTTGATCCATTCTCTTTCGCTTTGAGAATATGTTGCATCGCAACCGGATGTGCTTCAGCGGCATTTGAACCGATAAAGAACATGGCTTTGGAGTTGACCATGTCGTTATAGGAGTTGGTCATTGCGCCGTAACCCCAGGTGTTTGCTACACCTGCCACTGTTGTCGAGTGACAGATACGCGCCTGATGATCAACGTTGTTGGAACCCCACAGCCCAGCAAATTTTCTGAACAGATACGCTTGTTCGTTGTTGTGCTTCGCGGAACCAAGCCAGTACACAGAATCTGAAGACGATTCTTCACGAATCTTCAGCATCTGATCACCGATCTCGTTGATCGCTGTATCCCAATCGACCTTGGTCCACTTGCCATCGACAAGCTTCATTGGATACTTCAAGCGACGTTCACCATGTCCGTGCTCACGTACCGAGGCACCTTTCGCACAGTGTGCGCCAAGATTGATCGGTGAATCGTAATCCGGTTCCTGACCGGTCCATACACCGTTCTGTACTTCGGCAATAACACCGCAACCGACTGAACAGTGTGTGCATATCGACCGGATCTCTTCAGTCGGAACACCCGCTTGTGCATATGTCTTTTCAGCCGCTCTGGCTTTTTTCAACATACTCGGGCCTGCGGCCACAGCAAGTGCTGCCCCGCCCGCCGTTATGCCTGAATTGCGCAGGAAGGTTCGTCGATTAACCGAACTTCCCAAGAGTTTGTGTGATCCAGCTTTCGCTGCATCTGTCGCGGTCACGTTTTGATTCTTCGTTGACTTGCGCGTTAGTTTCATTAGCTATCTCCTGCCTGATCCCTGTAATTGAACGGCGACTTAGAACCGCGCTTTTTCGTAGTATTTTTTGACGTGATCCGTCAGCTCATAACCCTTGCCATTAGCAGCGGATTGCACCGTGGGTGCCGCGTCGGTCACATCCAGCTCGCCAGTTGCCGCAGCCACAGCGCCTGTTGCCGCTGCTCCACTAGCGACAGCAGCCCCCTGTAGAAACCCGCGACGTTTTGCGTCGATGAATTTCGGCTTTTCCTGTTTGCTCATATGCGTTTGCCTTTCGTTTAAGTTGTCCAACTTAGATCTGTTGCCCACACCACGTATTAAGTTGACCGTCGTCAACTCTGCATGGCCAACATCTCACTCTCAAATTCAAAAAATGCACTACCGAAAAAACCCACACCGCGAAAGAAATGCGCGTGTTTGGCATTTTCGACATCGTCAAAAAATTTCATGACCCAAGGCTCCAAATGATCCTTGTAAAAAGTCTGTTGTGTTTGCAGGGAAATCTCGTCACTGCTTTGAATGATCAGTGCCATCGCATCGCAAAGTGCAGCGATATGATCTTCGGATTCCGCCACATCGTCCTGACGCTCGATGCCAAGATTCGCCAAATCGCTGCGCAGTAGGGCGACTGGTTTTTCCATCAGAAAGCCTGTCAGGTACCACGAACCGAATGGCACCAACTCTCCGCGTCCAACACCTATAAAAAGATCAAAATATTCCTGCTGCGCTGAGCCAATGTCAGTTTTTTCACTGGATTGCTTCAATAGCTCCCAACCCATCGCGATCTTGCCTTCACTGGTATCCACATCACCTATGCCAGCGAGGGTATCCAGGAGTTCTTGGTCAGGTTCACGGGCAAACAGGCGCGCCAGCAATTGATACACCCCTGCGCGCATGGCCTGCGCTTGATCATTCAGGAATTCCTGCTCGTCACGGACAGGGAATACGGTCGTTTCAGTGGTCATGGCAATGGCGCTCATGCATATTAATGAGCAATCGATGGACCGATTTTTTCGGCACCAAAGACTGACAAGATCCAGCAAGGTCAACGTTAGCTGGCACAAAACTGCCGATTTTCAGATGTGCAGTCAAAATGTCGCACTCCTTGCACATATCGCTGACAAGCAAGACAAAATGAGCCACCTCAGGTTTCCTTGTGAACCGAAATGCCACTCGAGTCATCCTCAAACATGTCCTTGACCCGGCAGTCGCCACACATTTTCAACCGCCGCATCGCTTTTTCATCAGTAAACATCCAGTGCCCGGCGAGTTTGGCTGTCATCGTCTCAATCATGCGAGTCGTGGTAAACGCCGTATGACAGCTGATGCAATGGAAAGGCGATTCGTCATGCAAGGTATTGATACGACGAGCCTCGACTGAATCCCAGGTGTATCGCGCCTCAAGACTAATCGCCGATTCGGGACAAGCGGCCTCGCATAGACCACACTGCAAGCAATTCGCTTCGACCATGCGCAGCGCTGGAGTGTCTTGTCCATCAAGTAAGGCTTTAGCCGGACAGGTCGACACACAAGCCATACACAAGGTACAAGCGGCGGTATCGACATTGATATGGCCGAATGGCGCGCCCACTGGAAGTTGGCAAACCTTATCGTTTGGTTGGCGCGCATCAGATAAATGATCCAAGGCCATGCGAATCGTCTGACGTTTATTGTCCGGCGGCGCGAAGTTCGAAACTGGCAATGACATCAGCGCCTCGCTTGGTAGAGGGAGATCGTCTACGGTCGCAAGTGATGCCGGACTAACCAGGTGCACAACCTTGTCAGTAATACCAAGTGCGGCCAAGAGCGTGTGTAACAAATCACTCTGTTCGAGCAACGCTTCACGATTGACATCATGGCTGTCGTTGCCATCGCCTTCGTTCAGCAAGACGATACGGCCGACATGCCCTGTCAGCAAGCTCAACCAGTAATCGATACCAAAGGCCGAGACCTCTTCAACGAGCAAGGGCAAGGTTGCTGCAGGCAGTTCGGCATCATCAACCATTGCTTGCTGCGATTCGGTATGCAGCAGCAAGGTATCAGCATCAACAGCCAGCTCACGGGTTTTATTAATCGCATCAGCCACGCGAGGAAAGGCATAACTCATCGCACCACTGGGGCAAACAGTAGAGCAACTGCCACAGCCCTGGCATAGAAACGGATCAACCTGAACGCCCTCACCATCAGAGCGAATAGCAGAGGTGGTGCACACATCAATGCAACGATTACACCCGCCAAGCTTACTTCGACTGTGTGCACAGATATCGCGTTTGTAGTCAAAGTATCGTGGCTTTTCAAAATCTCCGATAAGCTCGCCAAGAGAGCTTATTGCATCATCTATTTCGTCGTGACTGGACACATGCAGATAACCGAACGGTTTCAACGCCGCACTGAGCACTGGTGTCTCTGACAAATCCAGAACAAGATCAAACGCCCCACTTTCAAGGTAAACGGATACGCCAAGATCAGTATCCGTATTAGCATCTACCGCGACCGCCTTATAGGCACCTAAATGCCCGTTCAATACCAGTTTTGGGACCGTAAACACAGCTATACCAGAGTCGGTCAGTTGCTTTGTTATCGCACTAGCCGAGGGGTCACAATGGACGACTGTCGCCCCCTGAGTAGATAACTTCGATGCAGCATCGATGGCGACATCAGTTTCACCTATAACTAGCGTATGTCCTTTGGACGAATAACTGATCTGAGATGTTGTAGATATCGATGCTTGCGCTTGCAGCTCATCCGGCGAGCGAACCAATGTGACGGTTTGTTCGTTATCACTCATGTGTCATTTACACCGCTGGTTTCATCAATTACTTACAGGTTACGAAGATTGTAATGCGTCTTTTTTATCTACAGATGTCAGCTGACTTATGCCTTCATCATCAGAGTTAGAGGCATGTTGATCCATCTCGTTAGTATCAACATCCACTTCAACATCGCTTCCTGTCTCAGTCGCGGTGTCGCCTACTTCGGGTGAAATATCAGCAGCGCCTTCCGTTTGCTCAGTTGTCTCAGATGTGTTTGCCTCATCCGATTCGCTCTCACTTGTTGGAGTTTCTTGTTCGTTTTCCAGCTGATCTTCTTGAGCTGCCAATCTGGCTTCTTCTTCACTCTTTTCGCGCTCAAGGCGCTCCCGCTCCTTACGCGCAGCATGAAACTTCATATCTGAAGTGACTATGTCGCCAAGTGGTTCAAAATTAGTAAAGTCGTCGTCATAGTCATTAAGACCATCGCGCACGTTATAGCTCGGCAACTGAAACACATGACGCAAAGCGCTACGACGCAACTTGGCCGAAACACCACGATTAAAAAAACCTGTCAGATCACTGCGATCACTAAGAGTTGATATGGGCGGCATATCATCATCAGTGAGCAATGGTTCAAGCGTCTCGTCCTCATCAAGGGCTGCTGTTTCTGCATTAGCTTCATTGATCGAGCTTCTATCGTCAGCTATGGGAAGCGTTTGCGATAAATCGTCTGGAGAACCAACTGATTCAATTCCGAAATCCAATGGGACACTTGCGATTTCGGCAGCGGGATCAACTGAGGCAATAACTGTCTCTGGTGCTCGGCTTGATGTATCTGATTCAAGCTCTTTTGCCGCGTCAACATCAGTGGGTTCGTGATCTTGTAACGCACGCCGTTTACGGCTAGACCAGCGCCGGATAAAGGAATCGTTTTGACTCATTTGCCCTGCCCCGTCGGCGATCCACCTTCTTCGCTCCACTTACGCCGTTTACGTTTCTTGAATTCCTTGGGCTGGTAATGGGTAAGAACGAACTCCTCCATATAACGATAAAGTTCTGGCGGAATGCTCGTCGTCAACACCAGTTGATCGGTTTCCGCATAGGCTGATGCATCGTCGTAATCGATTGTGACGTGAATAGGTTCTATAAGATCAGAGCTTGCGTCCTCATCTTCATCGGCGTCAATCTCGCGACACATCACATAGACCTGTGGCTTGTCGCCGATCAAGGCATGCCAATAACGCTCGCAGGCATCTCTATACAGCGTAATGGTCAAACCTGACCAGGCGAACACATCACCCTCGTCGCTCTGATAAGCAAGCTCACCCGGGCGAAACTCTGCTTGCAGATCGTTGCCGACCGCGACACTGGACAGATACCAGGACGGAACACTCCAGAAAGACCGTTTGACCATCCGTCTTTCGAGCAGCACGGTCGCTGGTAGCTGCACGCGATTAGGCGCAGTGGTATCAGCCGTCGGCGCTAGTCGGCCCTTCTCGTTAGATTCAATCGGTAAACTCACCGAGATACTATTGCACGGGCATCGTGACTGTTGAAAGTCCTCGTCACAACTGAAGTCATAACAAAGCGGCGCAAAATGTCGAAAATGGGTCAAAATGTCGCAATTTTATCGCTAGCAGACACATTCCAGCGCTTTCGGACGAGACACCAACGGAAAACGCTCTTACAGTCTCAAGCGTAACCAGAGGTGCCTGTATGGTCGTGAATCCACCAAAACCAGAAATGAGCTCTGCGGGCCTGCAGCCAGCCCACGGTATTACCGCAACCAATGAGTTCGGTGATCAGGTCGATGTTCACATCCCTGGCGAGCTCCCGTTGACCATCCGGGTTGACGACATGGAGGTGGTCACCCTGATGACGCTCGGTACAGAGCCGGAAGCGCTGACACTCGGTTACATCCGAAACCAGAAACTGATTGAGGACATCCGAGACATAAAATCGGTCATCGTTGACTGGGATCGAGAGCTGGTTGACGTCACTACACACGCAGGACAAGGCATCAGCGACTGGCAGGAAAAAATGAAGCGGCGCATCATCACTAGTGGCTGCGGGCAAGGCACCATTTTTAGCTGCACGGTCGACAAGCTCTACGAAGTCAAACTCACAACGCCGTCATTGAAGCAATCAGACATTTACGAATTGATCAGAAACGTCAGCAGTCTTAACGACGTTTATCGAGTGTCTGGTGCGGTTCATGGCTGCGGATTGTGTACAGCAACTGAATCCCTGATGCATATCGAAGATGTCGGTCGACACAACGCTGCCGATGCAATTGCTGGGCGTATGTGGCTTGAAGGCATAGAAGGCGATGACAAGATTTTTTATACGACTGGTCGTTTGACATCCGAAATAGTAATGAAAACCGCCTTTATGGGAATCCCGACATTATTGTCGCGCTCTGGGGTAACACAGATGGGTCTGGAATTAGCCAATGAAATTGGTATGACCATGATCGCCCGCGCCAAGGGGAAGCACTTTCTGGTTTACAACGGGAAAGAGAATGTGACTTTCGATGCCATACCACCTGAGCGACGCGTTCCACCGCCTACTAAAGGCATGCGCGATCTAGCCTGATCGTATCTGCTCACAAGGTGACTCATGGTCGATACTAAAGCATCAGTAAAACCCGTCACTAAGGGGCTGAATTCAAATTTTTTGAGCGTGCCTGAGCTTGCGGCTTTACTACATGTCAATGAAAAGAAAATTTACCAGCTCGCTGGTAGTGGTGAAATCCCCGGTACAAAGATAACCGGCAAATGGATATTTCCAAGAAGTCTCATTGAAGACTGGCTGATGGAAAACAGCCATGGTGGCGTGATGCAGGATCGGCTGTTAATCGCCGGCAGCGACGACCGCCTCATACACCATGTATGCAGTAACGCAGCAATAGACTGGCAACAACATGCTTTGATCAGTTACAGCCCGGCTGGCACGCGTCATGGCTTACGCATGCTCGACAGCAATAGAATAGATGCATGCTTCATCAATTGGGGGGCAGTTGAGGACAACGCTCGACGACACCTTGGTTTGTTGCGTGGTTACAAGCGCCACTCCAGTTGGGTGATCGTACGTTGCTTGCAACGAAGTCAGGGATTTATCTTAAGTCAGGCCCTAAGCGAATCGATAGATAAAGATTCAGTTGAAACCCGCAACGATTTGATCAAACGTCAAGACCTGCGCTGGGCCATGCGCCAGGACGATTCCGGTACCGAAAGGTTGCTGGAGGATCTGTGCTCAGTTCAGGGTCAAAGGATTGCAAATCTTAAAGTCAGTACAGAGTGCAACAGTGAACGCAGTGCGGTCGCAGCCGTCAATACCGATGCCGCAGACATCACCTGTGGTGTACAAAGTACCGCTCATGAATTTGGCTTGCAGTACCTGCCAATTGCCAACGTTGCATTGGATCTTGTGATGCCGCAGAAGACCTACTTCCGCACACTGGTGCAGGATTTTCTCGAACGCATTCAATTGCTTGAGACAGACAGCTTGCCAACTCGTCTCGATGGTTATCACATTAATCCGAAATTAAATTTAGTAACGCTCTGAGTAGTTTGTCAGGCAGCGCCCGCCTCGGCTAATGGTGTTGAACTGCCGTCGTTCGTACCGGTTGATGAATCCGACGCTGGGCCATCGGCACTTCGCGTTTGATCAAACTCACGCAACAGATGTTCATGCCGGATAGTTATCGCGTTGAGTTTCTCGCTGGTATCAAGTTTCAGCTCATGACGTATGGATTGTCGTCGGAGTGCACTACCGCGATACTCCAGAAAGGTAGATTCGTCACGTTCGGAATCCAAGGTGGCATGTTTTGGAAACAACGTTGTAAACCCGATACGCGGTACGTGACCTTCGGCGATGGCGTCTTTCAATCGAGCATCATCGAGTAGCGAATATAGAACACGTTCAATGAACTGTTCGTCATTGACGTTGCGGTCATAGAAAAGACTAATCAGGCTAGCTCGCTCACCCACATCGAGTTGGTACTCCTCTGCAAGAATTGCGAGGTTCTGGATAGCATACATATCCTGGTACGCCAGAATGGTCTCGAGCATCGCCAGCCCCGCTCGCAGTCTTACCGAACTGATATGATGTGGTCGGGAATTGTATTTTGGATCGGCCTGACTCGCTTTGAGCTCGATTAGTAGCCGTTCGATCAGAGGATGAACGATATCACCACGATCTCGTTCCGCCCAATAAATACGTGCGCCACTATGACGCCAGTGCCCTGTCATCAGATCCGGATCACGAATACCTTCCTCAAGAGATACAACCGTATCGAGAAGCTTGATAACAATGCCAGCCAAGGTATAAGGCACGTCGGACTCTGTCGCCTTGACCGTCATCTCGGTGAAACGCCCAACATTATATTGTGTTTGTGGCAACACAAGATGTGGTTGCTTGAGAGTTAGATTCGCTTTGTTTGCACCTGCCGCCTGCACGTTGGAGTCGGTCAGTTCTGACACCATCGCCGCAATCGGGCCTCCAAAACGAAACTGAATTTTTCTCAATGAATGGCCATACCCTGTGACTGCGGCGGAGCCATCTTCTACCACATCGTGCAACATGGCGATGGTCACGATAAGCGGCTCAAGCGCTCGACCCAAAACACGCTCGGCAATCGCTGCAATACGAAACGCATGCGCCGACATGGTACTCAAGGACTTGCGTCGCCCCTTTTCCAGAGAACGCATCATTTCCAGACTCGCTATATGCACAGCCTCGATTGAGTTCGGTGCTTCGGCGACAACAAAATACTCCATCACTGGCAAATTTATGTGTACCTCATGAACCGCCTTGCCACGTCTGCCTGACAAACGTTCGCGTTTTAACGGATCATCCAGCGCATCGCTAACCGCAATCAATAGAGTGTTATCGAGAGGTTCACGCAGGGCGTAGTAATCTACGCCGGGCAGACTGAACGCCGCTACCGTCAACTTATGATGGCGTTCCAAAAATACACGCTCCGGGAAATCTCCCGAGCAATCTATTCCTCTCTGCTCAAGATCGCTCCGCCCGGCAGCATCAAGAAAACTGACGACCTTGTCACCGGCAGCTCTGGCGACAAGTCGTAAGCGACTCGCTTGGATAGCGGCGGTGGCGGTGGCGATCTCTGGTGATGGCGGCTGGGGTAACGGTTCGGATGCATCAACGCACTCATCAAAGAGAGTCAGGTAATCTGCCAGGACGCGCACAAGAGAAGCAACCTCATCGCCAAACCAGGTCAGAACATAGTCATCGTCAACCTGCTCGGATTCGCTGGATGATATTGGGCTGAATCGATGCTGCTTGCCTATCGCATCCTGGAGCATGACGGCGACTATCAAGTCATGAGAGATTGCGGGATCACCCTTGCCGTGCGCACCATAGAGTCTGACTCCAAGCAGCATATTCGCCGCCAGCACCGCTTGATGGATGATCGGTTCGAATTTAGGGAGTCGATTGGTATTGATCAAATGCTCTTCGCCCATGTCGTCAATCGAAATGCCATCCAGCTCGATCGAGGCCGGATCGATATTTTGATCAGCGAACAATTCTGCCGCGAGAAGATCGCGCCCACGCATCGTCTTGAAAAGGGGTTTAGGCAGTGCGCCCAAAGGAACAAGGTGTTCTACCTCGGTCGCAATCCAGCGGTTGGACAAGGTTCCCGCAATAACACGCTCTCGATCGGAGGTGCCAGCTAACAACCCATAAGCTCGGACAAGCTTGACGAGGTCAGTAAGCGGATACGCGCGGGCCACAATATTTTCCGGAAGAGTTTCTTACGACCAAGAGAATAGCAATACCGAGCACTTTTTAAACCACCGATATGGCCCACTGCCTGACGGTAATGTTTGAATCTTCAGCTAGTGGCCAGTCTGGGCACGACAGATTCACTTGACGGAGCACTCTCTTGCGATTCGCGAGCTGGGAGAAAAACCGTAAATTTTGCCCCTTGCTCAAGAGTTGATTCCACCTCAATACGCCCTCCATGACGATTCACAATGCCATAACTGACTGACAAGCCCAAACCTGTGCCTCGCTCTTTGCCAAATGTAAAAAACGGGTCAAACACCCGCGTTAAATTTTCCGGGTCAATACCTGTACCGAAATCCCTGACGGATATGGCTACCTCACTAACTGAAACATCATAGGTATGTACTTCAACAGATTGGCTTTCGGTTGATGACTCTAAAGCGTTTCGTAGTAAGTTCAACAGGACTTGTTGGATTTCGTGAAAATCAATGCGCGCAGTTCGTTTAGCTTCGTCGTCCACAGAAACACGAGCATCCAGATTCTGAAACTCATGACCCAGCAGTCCGAGAGTATCGTCAACCAACTCGCCAACTGACACCGATTCCGGCACCGCAGCTGGCATACCGACATCAGAGCGTGAGTATTGCAACAGGCGATCAGTGATTGATCGAATGCGATAGACCTGTTCAACGATCAAATCTATCTCGATCTGGACGTTGCCTCTCGCATTCCCGATCTCATTGATCAGAATGTCCATATTGCCGAGGATGACTGCAGTTGGATTGTTGATCTCGTGGGCTACGCCCGCTGTGAGTTCACCAAGAGCTGCGAGCTTTTCAGCGGTCGCCAGTTGCTGGCGCGTCTGTTTCAGCAACTCAATAGATTCAGTCAGACGCTGATTTTGTTGTTTGAGCTCTACCGTTCGGCTCTGTACTTTTTCCTCAAGTAATTGAGAGTCTTGTTCAATTTGTGTGCGATGTGATTCGAGCGTATCCAACATCACGTCAAATTGAAACGCAAGTTCCTTGATTTCACTTCCACCTCGAGTGTCCCCAACCCGTGTTCTCTGACCCGCAGCAGTGGCTTGTACCACCGAGGTGAGTTTTTCAATCGGTTTGAATATCGATCGTGCTCCAACGATTGCCAGCACGACCGCAAATAGAGATCCAGCAAGAACCAGCGCTGACAGAAGTGCCAGTGCTTTCATCAAGTCCTGCCTGAATGGAGCTTCAAGAAATCCTGCATACAACATTCCGACACGGTTGCCGTTTACATCAACGATGGGCTCGTAGGCCGATATATACCAATCGTTAACAACAAAGGCACGATCGATCCAAGGTACACCTTGCTCCAAAACCGTATTACGAACCTCGGTGGAGACCCGGGTGCCCAACGCTCGCGACGTATCGGACTTGGGCACATTGGTGGTTATCCGAACATCATCGAGAAAAACGGTAACGGTACCTCGGCTGCCTGGAGCAAGGCTGCCGGGACCATAAACCAGATCTCGGATCTCATCGACGAAACCGAAATTCCGATTAAGCAGTACCCCTCCTTCCAGTATTGCCAATCGTTCACCATCGTCATTGGTGATAGCTAGCAATGATCGAATCACCATAGCTCGATCCTCAACCTTGCGATTGGTCGGAGCCGCACGTGGCGTATCAATTAAAGGAAATAGGACCTTTCCCGCACTGATCGCTGACTCGCGTTGCCACTGTTCAGCACTATAAATTTCGATACCAGTGGAATTGGATGATGATGAAACCCGTGTTTGGAGGTTGGTCACCTGCCGGGTTAAAGGTGATTCGCGAATTTCATGATTCAGCCAACCGTTCGCCGTCAACCGCTTGGAGGCATCACTGGACAAGAGGTTCAGAAAGTCAAATTCACCAAAGGCACGTTCAGCGTCGATCAGTTCGATCAAACTGGCATTGTGATTTCGGTTTAGCTCTGTGCGCAACGCGGAACTGTTTGCCAAAGACTGCAATTCACGTTGTAGATCGTGTTGTATGCGAAAAAAATGTTCGTGGGCAACACGAAGGTCTGTATTCACCTTGGTGTACAACTGCTGATAGGTGTAGTCGGTTGACCAATTTGCCGCCAATGCGATAACTGTTCCGGTCAGGAGCAATAGCGGCACAAGTATCAGGGCAAGCAGACGGTATCGTAGATTACCCAGGCGATCAAAAATAGCGACGAGAGACCGCGTCATTTAGTCGCGACAGGAGTGCTGTCGGCTGTGTCGCTACCACCCCACAGCTGTTGTTTACGTTCAAGCGTTTTGCGCGACACACCCAGAATGCGCGCGGCAGCTGATTTATTGTTATTGACCGAGTCAAGCACCGACTCCATGTGCGCACGCTCAACCCGTTCTGCGTTCCAGTCGAGCGGATAACCGCTTTGAACCGCGCTTTGCTCGACAACCTCGACACGTAAACTATCTGCAGGCAATCTGCCGAGAAGTAGCATACGTTCAATCACATTTCGCAGTTCCCGAACGTTACCAGGCCAATGATACGCCATCAGTCGCTGCCAATCGGTGTGCATCAGTTCGAGCGGGGCTAGCCGCATATCCTGACTTAACTGCTCCATGAAATGGTGCACCAGACTTTCAAGGTCATCCAGGCGTTCGCGAAGTGGCGGTACGGTCAAGGGCAGCACATTAAGCCGGAAAAAGAGATCGCGGCGAAACCCACCATTCTCAGCAAGCACACTGAGATCCCGATTGGTGGCAGCCAGTACGCGCACATCAATAGGCAGTTCGCGCTCACCGCCGACAGGGCGTATGACACGTTCTTCCAAAACACGCAGCAGTTTCGCCTGCATTGACGCGGGCAGTTCGCCAATCTCATCGAGAAAAACCGTACCTTTGTCAGCGTGAACGAACAAACCATCACGCGTTTGCATAGCGCCGGTAAATGCACCTTTAATATGCCCAAAGAGTTCGCTCTCGAAAAGCTCAGGTGCAATCGTGCCGCAATTGATGGCGACAAAGGGGCCAGTTCTCTTGCTATTCGCATGAATGGTCCGAGCAATCAGTTCCTTACCAGTGCCTGTCTCACCTTGAATCAAAACAGTAGATCGAGTCGGCGCAACTCGCTGGGCGATAGATAGGGTTTGCACTATGGCATCACTACTGCCAACGACGCCTTGATCACTTTTCAACTGATCCAACTGCAGACGTAGAAGAGAATTTTCGCGAACGATCTGATGACGGCTCAAGGTGCGTTGCATCGAGTGCAGCATCTGATCGATACGAAATGGCTTCATCACAAAATCATCAGCACCATTTCGCAATGCCAGAATAGCCATTTCGAGATCAGCGAACGCGGTCATGTATATAACGTGAGTCAGCACACCACGATTCCGCAATTGGCTGAGCCACTCAAGACCGGACAAACCTGGCAATCGAATATCCACCAGCATCAAGTCAAAATGAAGCCTAAGGCGCAAAGCTTCTGCTTCTTCGGCACTGGCTGCCACCTCAAGCAAGGCACATCGGGATTCCAAAGCACGCTTGAGAAAGTTACGCATTCCGGGCTCATCATCGACCACCAGAATCGCAGCACTTCGCAACAGCCTGTCAATATCAGCCTGGTTCACGATACCTGTCCCGGAATCAGGCACATTGACAGCCCTGGTGCCGGGTTGATTTACGCGCTGAGACGCCGATGAAGACATACTGGTCGAACCATTGAAATTCCAACCACCCTAGCCTTGATCCACCCTGGTGGTCAACTTTTCGTCTTCGGCCGGTAATCGCACAGGTCCTGAATCAGACAATCCGGACACTTTGGTTTTCGCGCCAGGCAGGTATATCGCCCATGCAGGATCAGCCAATGGTGGGCATCAAGTAAATAATCCTTTGGCACATGCTTGAGCAATTGCTTTTCAACCTGAAGAACCGTTTTGCCCGGCGCAATACCAGTACGATTCGAGACTCTATATATATGTGTATCAACAGCCATCGTCGGTTGACGAAATGCTGTATTCAGGACGACATTCGCGGTCTTGCGACCCACCCCCGGTAATGCTTCCAGCGCCTCACGCTCCGCTGGCACTTCACCGTTGTGGAGATCGCATAACATATGGCAGGCAGCAAACAGGTTTTTAGCCTTGTTGTTGTAAAGCCCGATGGTCTTGATATGGCGAATAATGCCACGCTCGCCCAGCTTGATCATCGCCTCAGGCGTATCGGCGGCAGCGAACAGGCCCTTGGTCGCCTTGTTTACACTGACGTCGGTAGCCTGCGCCGATAAACTAACAGCAACCAACAGTTCAAACGGATTCCGATAGACCAACTCAGTTTCAGGTTTGGGGTTAGCCTTTTGGAAGCGTTGGAAAATTTCCAGTCGTTTTTTTGCGTTCATCAGCGCAATATAACCAATGGTTGGGTATCGAGGGCGGTGATCATGTGTGGGCGAATCAATGTATCAGACAACGACGGTGTCAGATTATTGCTTGAGATGCTGGGCATGGACGTTTGGCCATCTCGAGATCCAAGATTCAATGTTGCGCCCACCAGCCTACTCGATGTTGTTGTAGCTAACTCTCATGGCAAACCCACTCATGGGCAAATGCAATGGGGGTTAAAAGCACCTTGGGCCCGACCCGGCAAACCTGCCGCACCACTGATCAACGCTCGCGGCGAAAGTCTTTTTGAAAAACCAACTTTTCGTGAACTAGCTCGTGTACACAGAATTGCCATACCAGTTACGGGGTATTACGAGTGGCGCCGAGAAGGTAAGGCCAAGACACCGTATCTTATAAGGTCTGCGACAGAGCCGGCTCTTCTATTCGCCGGTATCTCACAGCCAGCGCTTGATGAATCAGATATGGAACGTGCTTGCATTGTTACGACAAGCGCTAATGAAAAATTATCAGCAGTTCATCATCGAATGCCTGTACTTATGGATAGCGTTGAAGCTCTTGCATGGCTTAGTGTTACAGATAACAACGAGCTTAAGAACCAGATAAAACCTGCCAGTAATAACACGGTATATGTTGAACAAGTTAGTGACTACGTCAACAGCACACGAAACCAGGGATCCAAGTGTCAGGAAGCCGCCGACGACACGTAGTTAACGACTAATTGTCAACTAAAGTGAGCATTCCCACAAAATAGATCTATTGTGAAGCAACCTATGTTCTCGCCACTTTATCGATGGTTACTTCAATCCATAAAAACTATTTTCTTGTTTTAGACGTAAATAAAACGACAAGAAAACATACGTTAAACGCTCACTACAATAATGCTTTAGGTAGATTTACCTATTTTTTAAACATAAAAACAACACGTCAAAAATAATACGTTAAGCACTCACTATAAAAATGACGTAGGTAGATTTACCTATCGAAAACATCCTTAAAACGTTCAAACTTACTTACCTGCGATATTTAGCAGGGTTAATTTAAAATCAATAAGTGTTACAAACATCTTACTCCCAGAAACAAGTAATTCGTAAGAGAAACCCATTACCGATACGAACAAACTGAAAGGATCTAACCCAGTTCCTTTTCTCTGTTTTCATCGTAACGGTTAATTACTTCTGAGATGCGCTTCATATTTGCTCGTACATTCGCTACATCAATTATTCGTTTTTAATAAACGTTAGGAAATCGAGACATATGGCAATGCAAAATCCAATATCTAACAGTCAGGTAGAGGAAGCTCTAGCCGCGGTACTCTCGGATGACAAGTTTGCAGCTGCGCCGCAAATGTCAGCTTTTTTAAAGTACGTAGTGGCTCAAACCCTATACGAAGATCCAAGCCGTATCAAAGCTTACACAGTAGCTGTCGATGCACTTGGCAAACCCGCAACATTTGATCCACAAAATGACCCATCAGTTAGAGTTCTAGCGAAAAGGCTTCGTGGATCGCTTGATACCTACTACGAGAAAAACCCTGAGATCGAAATCATTATCGAAATGAAGGCTGGGTCTTATGTGCCTCGTTTTGTTCACCGCGAATTTTCAGAATTCGCTAAACAGGAAATTCCTGCACAAACCCCAGCGGAGAATCCTTCAATCGTTGTCACACCTACACTTGGTGTAATCAACACAGTTTCAACAGTAGAAAAAAATATCAACCTTCACACTGGAGGGTTAGCAAAGACGACTTCTCAAGTCCCTGTGTCATCTTTAGTCAACCCAAGTGATCAGAGCAACACAGCGACAACTACTGAAAATCCAGCTGTTGGAGATGTACTTGACGCAAAGCCCGAATTCGCAACAGAGAACATCAACAAACAGATCCCAGTTCCAACCTTACTCCACAGCCAGGCGCCAGATAACCTGACGATTGCAGCTGACACTGAAACTCAATTGCACGAAGCAAATTCAAATGACCAAAATTCAGATGAAACACCGGCGTTGGATAACACCACACTCAGCACGAATGGTGACGAAGCCCCGGTTGCATCTAATCATGGAGGACTTGGAATTCTGGACAGAGTGAAAGCCATTCCAAAATCTGCGATTGCAGTTGCCGTATGCGCTGGACTTATTTGGTTTGGGATATCCGCACAGTTTGACAAAAAACAAAATGAACAAACACATGCACGTCTTGGGGCTGCGATGCCTTTGAAAGCTGTCAACGACGATTCCAAAATCGAAACGGAATTTCGCCCACGCCCTGAAAGACTCACAATTGTGGGTATTGATCTCAGCACTGACTCTCCGCTTGGGCGCTCAGTCGTCGATACGGTCAGCATGGTCGTTTCCCGATTCGACCACGTCGACCTTCATCGACAGCACGACAAAGTGGGTGGGCCGCAGCGATGGCCTGAGGACTATCGAATTCGCTTGCACATCGCGACAGCATCCGGCCGTAGCGACATCAATGTTCAATTGATACAGGCTGAAAGTTCACGAGTGGCTTTTAACGAAACATTGAATTTGCAATCACAAGTTAACAGTGAGTTATCAGAGGCAGACTATTTCACCGTACAAAATTCAGCTGCTCGATGGATGCAGTCGAACGGGCCGATTCTACGAGACTACGATGCCAATGTACAAAACAAAACTGAAGAAATGGCTTGCTACGTTGAAGCTTTTTCAGCCGACTTACACAATGACGAGGTAGTCTCACCCAATCACACCTGTCAGTCACTTTATGAAGAAAACGAATCGAATAACCAAACAGCCATTGTTTATCGCACTTGGAAAGTATTGACAGGTTTGGACAATAGTCCGTCTGCGACATTCACAACTGATCCGAAACTGACGCTGCAAACAGCGGCTGATGCCGTTGAGAGATCACCATACAACGGCTATGCGCACATCACTTTAGCAATGGCGCAGAACCTTGTTGGTGATGTTGTAGGCTCTGAACGGTCAGTGGAGAATGCCATGATGCTCAATCCTCTGGATGCGAATATTCTTAATCGTTCAGCGCTTATCACCGAAGAGAACGGAGACCTTGAAAAAGCTACTCAATGGCGCAACAGGGCAGCACAGCTAGTTGTTAATTCAGCCATTGAATAAAAGGCTGATGACAGCTGAAAAAAGCATAAACTGAAACGAGTGTCAGTAACTGCGTAACTGCCCTACCAGCACGCCCTGAAAGCTGACACGCGCAGCACTGTAACGCATAGTAGCCATCGACTCATTCTCAGGGATAAGCTCCACAGTACCGTCGCGGGTGTTGCCCAGGCGTTTCAATGTCGCCTCCTGTTCATCGATCAATGCAACAACTATGTCGCCAGTTTTGGCTGTGTTCTGTTTACGCAAGATAACTGTGTCGCCATCGAGAATACCGACATCTATCATTGACTCGCCGCTAACGCGCAAAGCGTATCGATCCGGACCGATGAAAAAGGCTGCCAGATCCAGGTAATTTGCGTCCTCGATCGCTTCGATAGGTTGACCTGCGGCAATACGACCCAGTAAGGGAATCAGAAATTCTCCACCATTATCTCCGCCAACTGGTCGATCGACCGGTAACTGAACCGGATCGCTGACATTACCTTCGCGGCTGACCGGTGATAAATGGCTCAAGGAGCCACCATTCTCCGGTGGTGGCAAACGGCGCACTTTTGACGATGCGTCGGGCATTGCCAAACCAACTATGCGCAGCCCACGCCAGCCGTTTCCGTGCCGCTCCAACCGCCCCTTGGCGATTAATGATTGGACATAGCGGTGCACAGTACCCTTTGATTTAAGCCGCAAATTTGCCGTCAGCTCAGCGATAGTCGGGGCCACACCTTCAGCGCGGATGTAACGTTCGATTGCGGCTAGTACTCGGGCTTCCAGATGGGTTAAGGGAGGATTTGCTTCCACAGACGTTCTCCAAATATTCTCCTTATAGGATAGAGAACGTTTAGAGAAAGTTCAACGGTTTTTGAGCAAATCTGCCGTTAACCGTTGGGTGCCCTGAAATGGCACTATGCTGCCAATGATCGAACAACCACAAAAGCGGGCCCTGCCCGAACCAAGTTTGCAGATACTCCCCTGGTGGTTTATTCCACCGGAGGAGCTCATCAATGTGGATTTCGATCAGAGAGTGGTGTTGTGTGCTGAGATGGCGGATTGGCTGCCGACCCATATTCAAGGTTTGCAAATTCGCATTCTTGAATTCGACAACCGTCAGACACCGCTGCTCACCGCTCAAGTAAGACTGCTCGAGAATTGCACAACAGCGAATCTGGGTGAAAACCATCCACTTGAAATTCTTATCGAGCAAGGCTTTATCGCGACACGCGAGGAACTCTTTGACGAAGGCCATTATCTTCGTTTACCAATCGCTGTTGCCGAAACCAAGCAAAATCTGAATTTGCACGCGAAAAACGATCGTGCAGCTCAGCTCTACGTCAGCGCTGGCCAAATGCTCCAAACAGATACTGAACAACGCCATATTGGAACAGACGATCCTGACAGTTGGCTACCTGGCCCGACAGAGGGTACAGAGGTTCTACCCTTGCACGGTCATGGCACTGGCAATGTCATGCTGATTCGCTGGAACGAAGCCACAAGCTTTCGCCCGCGGCTTGATCCACGCGGAGAGGAGTTGTTGGTTCTCAAGGGATCCGTGCATGATGAACTTGGCACGTACAATCAAGGTTGCTGGTTGCGCAACCCTGAAACATCGTGGCAGGCGTGGGGCGGAATTGCGGGTACGGTCATCTACTACAAGAACGGTCACTTCCTGGACACGCCTGGGTGACACTTGCGTTAAGGTGTTCGCACAATGACCGAGCATCTTCAAGAATTAGCTACCAGTATCAAACACTGGGCCAAAGAACTCGGGTTGCAAGACTGCGCGATTACCGATACCGACCTTGGCGAACACGAAACTCATTTACTGAATTGGTTAGCCGATGGTTTTCATGGCGACATGCAGTATATGGAACGCCACGGAACAAAGCGAAGTCGGCCCGCGCAATTGGAACCCGGAACTATAAGGATAATATCTGTCCGCCTGGACTACTTCCCTCCAAAAGCACGCGATGCGTTCTCTGTGATGAGCGACCCAGAGCTTGGCTATGTGTCGCGTTACTCATTAGGTCGCGATTATCACAAGGTGCTACGCAAAAAGCTGCAAAAACTTGCTGATCAAATCAGTGGGGAGATAGGTCGATTCGGCTATCGCGTGTTTGTTGACAGCGCACCGGTGCTCGAAAAAGCGATTGCAGAAAAAGCTGGACTGGGCTGGATTGGTAAACACAGCAACCTGTTAGTCGAAAACGCAGGCAGTTGGTTTTTCCTCGGCGAGCTATACACTGACCTACCCTTACCAATCGATCCGCCAAGAACTACCGAACATTGCGGATCATGTACCGCCTGTATTCAAGCCTGCCCAACCGACGCCATCGTGGCTCCATATCGTGTTGATGCCAGGCGGTGTATCTCATACCTGACCATAGAGTTGCGTGATTCGATCCCGGTAGAATTCAGACGCGCGATGGGTAACCGGATCTATGGCTGTGACGATTGCCAGTTAGTGTGCCCATTCAACAAATTCAGTTCACCAACAAAGCTGGACGATTTCGATATCCGACATAATTTAGATGAAGCTTCGTTGTTATCCCTGTTTGCCTGGACAGAAAACGAGTTCAATCATCGGTTTGAAGGTTCAGCAATCAGACGTATCGGCTATGAGTGTTGGCAAAGAAATATTGCAGTTGCACTTGGTAACGCACCCTATAACGAAGCTATCGCCTCAGTGCTGGAAGAAAAGCTAGGGCAGTTCAACGCCATGGTTGAAGAACATATCGTCTGGGCGATTAAGGAACAACAGGCCAAACAATCAACAGACTAATCGCGAGACCACTGGATTGCGGTTTATTCGCTCTATCCGATGATCTGCAAAGCTATGCCAGTTTGCTCATTTGAATAGTCGTTAAGTTTGACATGCTCAGGCGCCCAGCCAAGCATGAATCGCTGGAAATCAGCCCAGGCAAAGGGATATAGACCTCGCCAACGTTGCTCTAAACTGTGAAGGCGACTACTTTCGTAAGAGGACTCTAAAGCGCTTCGAAATACTGCGAAGTAATGATCTAGAAGCAAATCACTTTGCTCGTAAAGCCCGTCATCGTTCAGACAGCTACCGAGAAAGTAGGCAACGTCACGGATTCCACACCCTCGCCCGACATACTGAAAATCGACCGCCGCAACAGATTGCCCATCTTCCGACAGACAAAAATTAGCAGCTTTTGCATCACCATGTACCAGCGTAGACAATTCACAATCGCTGAGTTCCCTGTCGATAGCAGTTGCTTGTGTTTTCAGCAAACACTCGTTCATCGCAGACCATTCATCAGGACGTGTATCCAGATGCCAATAACAGCCGGTATCCCATAAACCCTCCCCACTATGCCCAAGATGCAAAGCATGGAATTGAGCTAACCACTCCAACGCGGCGAGGCAAGCTCGATTTCTGAGCGATGCGGTCATGCGTTGTGGGTACTGTGCATCAAGATCTTCCAGTACCAGCAAACATCCGTCAGCATCCTGATGAACCAAAAAGGGCTTGGGCACCGCCACACACTCGCGCGTCTCAGATGCATAAAGCTCATACCAGCAGGCTTCCACCTGATAGGATTTAAGCTTACGTTGATGGGCGAAAATAGACTGCCAACCACGCGGGTGATTTTGCTGATCTGGTGGCTGTATCGCCTTGACTACCAACGCGGGCTGATCTGGCTTATCGAAGTGAATACGCAGTAATTTCCCGTAATCACTCCAAACACTTTGTATTAACTCAGTTTGAATGATGCTTGCGTTGACAGCCGATTCAATTTTTTTGCGCCAGGAAGTTTGCAACTTAATCACAACGAACCAGAATTTCATTCCCGGCGAATGGGCAGATAAAACCTAATTCAATAGCAGTTAACTGTAGGTCAGATGAGTGTTCACGCTCAGAGTCAAACAGGCGATCACCAACAATCGGCAAACCTAATTGAGATAGATGTTGCCTGATCTGGTGCTTACGACCTGTTTCAATTTGCACCAATAGAGTCGACGTGTCATTAGTCTCGTGGTTCTCGCCCGACAGAATAATCGTTTTTGCCTGCTTTCCATCGATAGCATCATCAATGTTATGCGGCAGTGACAAGGTAATTTTTCCATGAACGGTGGCGCGATAGATCTTACGCACCTGACGAGCCGCAAACAAAGTTGATAGCGCCTTGGCTGCGGGACGGGTATGAGCCAGCAGAATCAAACCGGATGCCGCTTTGTCCAGTCTGTGCACTACGTGTACTGGGCGTCCTGCCTCACACTCGACAATGCGTGCCAAACTACAATGATCTCCCCAGCGTGTTCCCTGGCAAAGCATTCCGGCTGGCTTGAACCAGATGCTGTAATTTTTTTCTTCTCGTACAAGACTGATTGCCTGAGGTTTAGACGCAAGCACTGACGAATTGATATTGAGTAAAAGCTCAGCGGGTTTCTCATTCGAGATTCGCAGGTCTCGAATTCTCACCGGGCGGCTACTGACCGATTCGGTATGGCGTGTACGTATCCATGCCGCACCCTTGTTCGCAGCATCGACAATTGTCGCTTCATCTATGCTCAACTTCAACACATCAGCATTATCAATTGCCTGCTCTAAGAGGGTTCGACTATCACCAACGGTCTCCTCATGTTCTTTATCTATCGCAGGGTCAATATCATCTTTAAGTGCTCCTGCTACCAAACCCCTTACAGTTTTTTGCTTCGTACCCTGAATAGGAATCGTTAGCGAAACAGGAGTGTCGCTGACTGGCACATCGCTCATCCGATAAGCTTCTTTTGTAAAAACAAGGCATCACCCGTTGTATCGTCCAGTGTGTAGGCCTCGAAACCAAACTTCTCATAGGCGGCCCTGGCAGGTTTGTTCCCGGACAAGACTTCCAAGGTCACTTTGCAACAACCAAGTAATCGAGCTTCCTGCTCAACCGCCTCCAAAAGCCCCGTGCCGACGCCCTGACCACGGACTGCATCAACTACTGCCAAGTCATGAATATTAACCAAGGGCTTACAGGCAAACGTAGACAAAGCAGTAAAGCAATTTGCCAAGGCAACCGGTGAATCTTCAAGGTAACCCACTATTGAAAAAGCACCGGGGGTTGCCGCCATCGCCGTAGGTAAATTCTCGCGCGTGTACTCGCTTAATGGCTCGCCACCACCCATCGGATCTCGGGCATAGTTATCGAGCATCTTCACCAGAGTTAGACCATCTTGCTCATTGGAATAATCAAGCTTCACAAATTTTACGGCCGTCATGTTTTTTTGGCTTCTTTATTGAGTTGTCGGAGCTCATTAAGACGCTCGCTGATCTTTATTTCCAGCCCACGCTCTAAAGGCTCGTAAAACAGTGCATCCGGCACAGTATCAGGTAAATATCTCGCACCTGCCGCAAATCCATCAATCTCATCGTGTGCGTAACGATAACCATCGCCATGTCCAAGCTCGCTCATCAGCTTGGTAGGTGCATTACGCAGATGCATAGGTACTGGCGCCGTTCCATTTTCTCGTACAAATTTCATGGCAGATTTAAATGCTGAATAAACAGCATTACTTTTAGGTGCAACACTTGAAAATACGATGGCATGTGCCAGTGCCAGCTCCCCTTCCGGACTGCCAAGGCGAGCATAACTATCCCATGCATACAATGCGAGTTGTGCCGCGCGAGGGTCAGCATTACCAATATCTTCGCTGGCAAAACGCAAGACGCGACGCGCGATATACAGAGGGTCACAACCACCATCCAGCATCCGGCAATACCAATAGAGAGCGGCATCAGGATCTGATCCACGCATGGATTTGTGCAGCGCTGAGATTTGATCATAAAACTGATCCCCACCCTTATCAAACTGCCGCAATGAGTCTCGAGTGACCTCCAGTATGACTGCTTCATCAATAATGAGACGATCACCCTCACTTCGTGCGCAATCAGCCGCAAGTTCAAGTAAGACCAATACGTGTCTCGCATCTCCGTCAGCAGTCGCTGC
Organism: uncultured Granulosicoccaceae bacterium; assembly: GCA_964594905.1. Taxonomy (GTDB): domain Bacteria; phylum Pseudomonadota; class Gammaproteobacteria; order Granulosicoccales; family Granulosicoccaceae; genus Granulosicoccus. Next base: position 50,856 of record CAZQOI010000001.1, on the reverse strand, counting down.
AAGCAAATCCCGGTGCTCATCCGCCATTTCAATATTTCTGGCACCGAGCCCTTTGACGTGGTCATTCAGCGCTCGATCAATGATTCTGCGAAGGTCCTCCTGCTGCAAATGCTTGAGGACATAAACACGGACTCGCGAGAGCAAGGCGTTGTTCAATTCAAAAGACGGATTCTCAGTCGTGGCGCCTACAAAAAACAAGGTGCCGTCTTCGATGTGCGGTAAAAAAGCATCTTGCTGAGCTTTGTTAAAACGATGTACCTCATCGACAAACAGAACACTACGTTGTCCTGTTTGGGTCAAGCGATCACGCGCCTCAGCGACACGTTCGCGGATATCCTTAACGCCAGCGAGAACCGCCGAAATACTCATGAAGGTCGCATCGCAGTGGCTGGCAATCATTCGCGCCAGGGTTGTTTTACCTGTGCCAGGTGGGCCCCAGAACACCATGGAATGCAATCGGTTTTTTTCGAGCGCTTGACGCAAGCTGCTCTCAGTACTCAAGAGATGAGTTTGACCAACAAACTCATCGAGCGTTGCCGGTCGGAGACGATCAGCCAGAGGCCGAAAGCTTAAATCATCGTCTGCTGCCGAAAACAGCTCGCCGTCCCTACTCATCCAATCCGATGACGTCTACACCTTCAGGCGTGTTGAACACAAAAAGGGAATCGTCCAAATCTGCGTTAGCTTCGAAATCTGTAAACAGTATCTGTGTTGCCTGGCCAAAGTTATCGCGTAATTCCATCGCAGCCAGAGACTTACCACGTAGCCCAATAAAAACCAGTTCAAAGTCGCCGTCCAGGTCTTTGGGTGTTAATTCATGCCAGTCGATACCATCGGATTCACCAAGAGACTTCACGCTGAAGGTGTCAGCTAGCGGAGCGCTACCCATCAACAAGACAAATGGTGTGCCGGCTACTCGATCGTCAATTTGATTGACCGTTACTTGTTCAAGCTCTTTGTCATATAACCAGATGCGTTTGCCATCGGCAATGATTTCCTGATTGGCCGGATCGGTGTACTGCCAATTGAAGCGACCCGGACGTTTCAGCGCAACGATTCCACGCGACGTTTGCAAGGCCTCTGAGTCAGCCCCATAAAGTGTTTGTTCAAAGTTGGCCGAAAACGAATCCAGACTCGAAATCACACTTTGTAAATCCTCGGCGGCATGTGCCGGCAACGCAGCAAAGGTAGCAACGAAGACGGCCAGCAGGCAATCTCTAAGATAGTGAAAACTAGACAAGGTCAGGCTCCAGGATATTCAGCACCGCAATAACGATGCAAGAATTGAGTCTACCAAAACACAAAAATTCAGGAATGGTGTTTACGTTTTAGACAGGTGGCGGAGCCAGTACTTCTCGAGTACCGTTAGAAGTAACCTGACTAACTACTCCAGCTGCCTCCATTTCCTCGACCATTCGCGCCGCTCGGTTGTAACCGATTTTCAAGCGCCGCTGTACATACGATATAGAGGCTTTACGTGATTCGGTGACAACCGCTACGGCCTGATCGTATAAAGCGTCCATCTCACCACCACTACCACCTGCCTCACCACCTGAGATACCCGGAATCATCACCGTGTTTTCCTGCAGTATCTCTTCGATATAGTTTGGCTCGCCAGTCTGTTTGATATGCGCGATAACATTCTGTACTTCATGGTCATCGACAAATGCTCCATGCACGCGATTCGGTAAAGCAGTTCCTGGCGGTAGATACAACATGTCACCGTGCCCAAGGAGGGACTCAGCACCACCTTGGTCAATGATGGTTCTTGAATCAACTTTGGATGAAACCTGAAAGGCAATACGCGTTGGTACGTTTGCCTTGATCAAGCCGGTGATGACATCGACTGACGGACGCTGCGTCGCAAGAATAAGATGAATACCAGCAGCTCGCGCCTTTTGTGCAATACGAGCAATGAGCTCTTCTGCTTTCTTGCCAACCTGCATCATCATGTCGGCAAATTCATCAACGACAACAACGATAAACGGCATGGGCTCCAATGTTGGCGGTGCTTCTGTCGGGTTCAGCGACAACTCAGCCTGATAGAGCGGATCAACAATTGGTGTACCCAACTTGATCGCTTCTTTAACTTTTTTATTGTAGCCCGCTATATTGCGCACCTTAAGCGCTGCCATGACCGTGTAGCGTCGTTCCATCTCACCAACACACCAGCGCAATGCATTTGACGCTTCTTTCATGTCAGTCACAACCGGCGCCAAAAGATGCGGAATACCATCGTAGACATTAAGTTCGAGCATCTTTGGATCAATCAGGATCAAACGCACATCTTTTGCCGTCGCTTTATAGAGAAGGCTGATCAACATAGAGTTGACTGCGACCGACTTTCCCGAACCCGTAGTACCCGCAACCAGCAGGTGTGGCATACGCCCAAGATCCGCGGTTACCGACTGGCCACTGATGTCCTTGCCTAAGGCTAGAGTCAACGGAGATGACTTCTCGGCATACTCCGCCGATTGAATCATCTCACTGAGTTGCACGATTTCACGATGATCGTTGGGGACCTCAATGCCGATCGTCGACCGACCTGCAATGACTTCGACAACCCGCACACTGACCAGCGACATGGAACGCGCAATATCCTGAGACAGACCGGTTATTCGGCTCGCCTTGATACCCGGCGCTAACTGCATTTCAAATCGTGTGATAACGGGACCTGGGTGTACTGCGACAACTTCAACAGTAATACGAAATTCAGCCAGCTTTTCTTCAAGTAATCGCGAAAGAGCTTCTAATTCCACATCAGTGAAACCTGCTCGCTGTGGCTCGGGAGCATCGAGCAAAGACAGCGGTGGCAAGTCTGAATCCGGCACATCGAGAAACAGCTTTGTTTGCTTTTGATCTTTGGGTACGCGCTGCTTTATCGCTATCTTCTTCTTTGCTGGTGGTGGCGTGACCTCTGCAGGCACAGGTGCCAGTTTTGCGGATGCGCGGCTATCAGCTTTCAGTGCGTTGTCATTGGAGTCGGCATTTGATTTATCAGTTTGTTGCTTTGCAACAGCCGTTGTTGCTGCTCTTTTCAGCGCAGACTTGGCAGGGTTATCAGCATCAAAGGTGTCCAAAGATTCAAGGTCGATGTCGTCTCGATGGTTTTCCCGTGATCGTGCGTCAGCCAGCAATGCATCAGCCTCGTCCATAGATTCAGCAAGCTGATCGAACCGCACTGAATGACCACCAGGCTTGACAGAGTCTCCAACTTTACGAACACCGGCAATGGCTTTACGAGAACCTGATAAGGCACCGGATCCAAGCTTTCCTAATAGACCGCTCAGCGGTCCCTGAGCCGGCGCAGAATCAAGTTCAACTGCTCGACCTGCGAGTTGCGCGGCCAGCGCCCCACTACCTTCAATTGATGCCGACTGACGGGGCGAAAGGCGAGCCTCCCGGGCTCTGTCGGCTTCACGAATTTTCGCTTTCTCATCACGCGCTGCGGAAGCTTTGGAGAGTCCGCCCGTAATGCGCTCCCAGACTCCAACCACCGCACCGCCCAGCGATTCAATCAGTTGAATCCATGAGGTTCCAAATGCCAAGGTCAGAGAGCAGAAGAAAACCGCCAGCAGTATTAATGTGGTGCCCAAATGATGCAAATAGGCAACCAAGCGCCAGGCAACTGCAGTACCTAAAATGCCGCCGCCAAAGGTCCCGCGAGGTAACGCCCCCTCTGATACACCGAAATGCAGATCTGCAAGACCACTCGCTGCAATCAGCATTAAAGTAATACCGATGACCCGTATGAAAACGAATGGACGATAGGCTGTAGGCGATCGCTTGTAATCACGAAACAAAAGCCAGCCACAAACAGCTAAAACCGCAGGTATCAGGTAGGCCATATAACCAAACAGTGACAAGCTCACATCGGCAAACCAAGCACCCGCTCGGCCAACGCTGTTATTAATATTGCCACCCGCACCCGTATGCGACCATCCGGGATCATTGACGTGAAAGGTGATCAGCGACAAAACGCCGATAATTGCCGCAAATACACAAACGATCCCGCCAACTTCGCGTAGCAATCGGCTCAGCTGATTAACCGCATGAACATTCGCCAGCGATGATCCAGCCGCGGCTTTGGATCGGGCTGCACTGCCAGAGACAGCACCTCGGACACCGCGTGAGCTCGCCTTACCTCGGGCAAGCCGTGCTGAGGATTTGCTTCGAGTCGTCTTGGCGCGCGCCGAGGTTTTCTTGCGGCGAGCCGCCGCTGAGCGCTTTTTTGTAGCTTGGGCCAAAACCAATCCTGATTGGGGTCGTCGAGAAGTTACATCCGATGCGCCACCACCGGGTTACATGGCGCGTCGGAAAAGTGTAGCAGACCGATTATCGCTTACTGTGAAAGCAACCGTTGTTAACGGTGTAAATCCGTTAATATCGCCGTCTCAACAAACAAGTGTAGCCAGCTTTCCCATGTCCGATACTCGTCATTGCAAATTACTCATCCTGGGCTCCGGACCAGCGGGGTATACCGCCGCCGTTTATGCCGCCCGAGCAAATCTAAATCCCGTACTGGTCACTGGAATGGAACCAGGGGGACAACTGACAACAACCACCGAAGTCGACAATTGGCCAGCGGATGCCATGGGAGTCCAGGGGCCCGAGCTAATGGAAAGGTTCAAGGCACACGCCGAGCGATTTGAAACAGAAGTCCTCAGCGATCACATTCACCAGGTCGATTTCTCTAAAAGACCACTAACCCTGACGGGTGACAACGGCGAATACACCTGTGATGCACTGGTAATTGCGACCGGCGCCAGCGCAAAATATATCGGCTTACCATCCGAGGAGGCTTTTAAGGGGCGCGGAGTCTCAGCATGCGCCACATGTGATGGTTTTTTCTATAAAAAACAAAAGGTTGCAGTAATCGGTGGTGGGAATACTGCGGTTGAAGAAGCGCTCTATTTGTCCAACATTTGCAGTGAGGTGATTCTCGTTCATCGACGCGACTCTCTGCGTGCGGAAAAAATCCTGCAAGACAGACTGTTCGAAAAGGAAAAGAATGGCAATGTCACGATTCGCTGGGATCACACACTCGAAGAGGTCCTTGGCGATGACAGCGGCGTTACCGGGATGCGCATCAAGGCAGTTGACGGCGGTGCCACAGAAGATATCGAACTGATGGGTGTGTTTATTGCCATCGGCCACACACCGAATACCGGTATTTTTGTCGATTCATTGGAAATGAAGGATGGCTATTTGAAAGTGCAATCCGGTTCAGAGGGCAACGCCACCGAAACCAGCGTACCTGGGGTGTTTGCCGCTGGTGATGTCATGGATCATGTTTATCGTCAGGCCATAACCTCAGCTGGCACTGGTTGCATGGCAGCACTGGACGCGGAAAAATACTTAGAGGCAAACGAACTCAGTAGCTAACTTTTACGTATGTTTAAGTTATGACGCAAAACATCCAGATCGATGTCCGCGATTCTCTTGAAGCTATAAACGCTGCTGATTGGAACGCGTTGAACGACGACGGCAACCCGTTCGTTCGCTATGAGTTCCTGCACACTCTGGACAGTACCGGCTGCCTAGGCAAACAGACCGGCTGGTATCCCCGATATTTTCTGTTGTGGGAGGGTGAAGAAAATAATCGCGAGTTGCTCGCTGCGATTGCTTCTTATGTCAAAACAAATTCCTACGGCGAATTCGTATTCGACTGGGCATGGGCCGAGGCCTACGAACGAAACCAAATGGAATATTATCCCAAGCTTGTCGTCAGCATCCCCTTTACCCCGGCGACCGGCCCAAGAGTTCTGATTCGTCATGATCAGAACTACGACGACACCTTACTGATGCTTGCTCAGGCTGTCAGGCAATTTGCAATATCACAAGGCTACTCAAGCGTTCACTATCTTTTTCTGACAGAGCGCGAAAGCGAGATTTTAAGTGCACGTGTTCCTGAAACGCACAGCGATGACAACGAAACAAGCCCTGAAAACGTAGCAGTACCAACAGATCATTTGAAACGACTTGATTGTCAATATCATTGGCACAATCATGGATACAGCGACTTCGATGATTTTCTGGCTGCCTGCACATCAAAGCGCCGCAAGACAATTCGCCGAGAACGGCGCCATGTCAGTGAGGCTGACATTCGGCTGGAGCAAAGAATTGGTAGTAGTCTGAGCGAGCAGGAATGGCGATGGGTACATGAGTTTTACCAATCAACCTTTGATCGAAAATGGGGAAACCCATCGTTAACCGAGAACTTCTTTCAAGAGATCGGATCGGTGTTCGGAGACAATGTACTGATCGTATTTGCGTACGACCCGCAGGATAGCAATCCCGACAAACCGATCGCCTGCTCAATCATGTTTATTGGAGAGCACACATTGTATGGGCGTTTTTGGGGGTGTAGACGTACCATTAACAGCCTGCATTTTGAAACCTGTTATTACCAAGGCATTGAATATTGTATTGAGCATGGTATTCAAAACTTTGAGCCCGGCGCACAAGGTGAACATAAAATTACCCGTGGCTTTGAGCCGCGTTTGACACGCTCGGCACACTTTATCGCACACAGTGGATTTAGGGACGCAATCGCCAACTTCCTCGCTGAGGAAACGCCTTATATGGAGCAACGCTGCGCAGGTCTTGCCAATTTGCTACCTTTCAAGGCAGACACGATATCCCTCCAGTGAGTCATGCCAATTCCGTTTCTCGCAGTTGACGACGAGATTACGCCCTTCCCTCCTGTCAATACGGCATTGAGAGAGCCAAATGGTTTGGTCATGGCAGGCGGCAACCTCAACCCACGACGTTTACTTGATGCATACAGAGCAGGTATTTTCCCGTGGTATGAAGCAGGCGAACCGATCTTGTGGTGGTCTCCTGACCCAAGGTGCATCATCTGGCCCGAAGATATCAAAGAATCAAGAAGCCTGAAAAAATCAATTCGTACCCGAGGCTTTCGTATTACTGAAGATCAAGTGTATCGAGATGTCATGGTGCAATGCGCCGCGCCGCGTGCCGGTAGCACAGGTACCTGGGTGACAAGCGAAATGATAGATGCGTACTGCGAGCTGCATCGATTCGGCATCGCCAGATCCATAGAGGTATGGATGCAAGACCAACTTGTGGGTGGTCTGTATGGCATCGAGCTTGGACAGCTCTTTATTGGTGAATCCATGTTTTCGCGACAAAGTGATGCATCCAAGACCGCATTACTTCATCTAGCTAGATGTGGGCGTTATGAACTCATCGATTGTCAGTTGGAAACCGATCACCTGCTAAGTATGGGCGCAACCATGATAAGTCGAGAGCGCTATGTCGAACTTCTAAGCGCTTTGGGTGATCTTGACGCTGAGCTATTTACCCCCGAGCGGTTGAAAGTACAGTGACGTGCTTTGCTACTTTATATGTGTCAAAGTAATACCGAGAATAAATCCTAAAGCATCAGGATTCGTCACCTGGCCTGCGAGTTACAACCGTTATATGCAGCGTCTCATTTTGCAGCAATAAAGGCTGAATATCCAAGTGCGCCGCTCGGGCACGCAATCGCTCATCCGAATTGGCTTGCCTGGAAAGTATTCGCCGATCTCTTACGCCACGGCGTCTCGCTACTCCTGCATCCTGCCTTTCTCTGCGATCGGCTATCCGTTGGTCCTGTTCTGCGTAACGTTCGTCGAGCGCATCTCGCTGACGCTGCGTTAGAGGCCGTTGTGCGTGATTTTCACGACGTTCATGGCGTGATTGATCTGATTCAGCTCTGCGATCAGCTCTACGTTGATCAGCGATCAGATCACCCTCAGCACGACGTTGCGCTCCGTCAATTGCACGTTGATTAACCGCTAAAGTAAAGTTAGCAACATTGACGTCGACACGCACAATTTCCTCGTCTGTATCGAATCCACCACTCACTCCTGTGTATACCTGATGGCCAATCGCTGTTGCGTTCGCAGAACCAGTGCCGGTGGTATAGATGTAACCATTAGCACCAGTCTGTCCAACGTCAACATTAGTAGAGGTCACAGTGTTCGAAAACGTATCAGACATGTCTGAAATTGCGAGAGCATTCGCTGACACATCAATCCTCAGAAAACCAGCGGTAACCTGATCAAGTTGTGAATCAGTCAGAAGTGTTGGCTCAGCCGACTGAGATATTGCAGGTAGTACTACAACTAAAGCACTAGCCAAAACTAAAACTAAAGTGGTAGATGATGGAATGCGTATCGTCATATTGTTATTCCCTTAATATATTTAAATCACCCGAATTCTTCTCGGACAAGACATCATTCATACTGATAGACAGCAAGTACTGGCTCACGTCAGAACTTGATGCTTACTTTCCAACTGATTGATAATATAGGAAGCATGAGTTCGACTAGTCGCTCCAAGACGACGCATGACTTCACTCACATGAACTTTGACCGTGCTTTCACATAGGGATAGTTCAGCAGCTATGTACTTATTCGATTTCCCAATCGCGATATAACGCATGACTTGCTGCTGTCGAGGAGTCAGCGTACCGTCAAGGTTTGGTAACTGCACATTTGCTATATCGTCGTTAGCAAAATTGTTTGTGACGACCTGGGGCTCTATATCTGCGGGGAAATAGCATAAGCCCGATTCCACCACGCTGACGCAAACTAGTATTTGACCTGAGCTGTACTCACTTGAAACCAATCCACTTATACCCAGCGCTCTGCAGATATCCACCACCTCACGCGTCAATTTATCAACAAGCAAGACTATTTTCACCTCTGCATCCCACTCACGCAGCGCAGAAATATCAGATTCCAACTCAGGACGGCTAGATCCAGCAGGCAACTGCAGGATCAAGGTAGTGGTATTTCCAAGCGGATTATCTGACGCTATGAGGCCATTCAAAGAATCATAGACAGAAACAGGAATGGAAAGCTGCTGGCCAAAGGACTCGGCTAAAGCATCGCGCAGGCATTGGCGCGAATCCACAATAGCTAATCGACACGTGTTGTGTTTATCGTCAGCAATATGAGCACTTCCAGAATTTTTTGAACCCTTTGTTAGATCAGACACTTTAGACTGCCGGTCCTGGTTCGCATTCAATTGCGTCTGATCGTTACCGACCACACCCATTTTTTGATTCATCAGTTGTTGCTCCATCCATCGAACGCTGAAACAAAAATTGATTCAGGTAGTTTCCATGAGCACTTTGCGGAATGCATGTGAGTTTTGTAACACGCAATTGAAAGCATGTGATTACCGGCGCTATTAGATTTCGTTTGCAAATTTCTGTCAACTATGCATGTGGTTAGCCAATGCATAAATATTCGTTTCTCAGAAATATAAAATACCTTTTTTATATTGCGCTCCAAAAGTTCAATTGAGAGCACGCAACTAAATAAAAAATGCACCTTTAGGCGTACATCTTTCGCTATAGCTCACCGACGAATAGCGGATTGGCCAGAGCATTGAAGTGATGCTACGTTGAGGATCGCTCTATAGACTGAAAAGGTATTCACTCATGCAAGCAAAAACACTTCTCGTTTTTCTAGCGGCACCTGGGTTTGCTCTACCCGTTATGGCAGGACCACCCAGTACCCCTGCAAATCTTTCACTGCTTCAATATTCGCAAAGTACAGCTGAACTTTTTTGGGAACGTTCAACTGATACAGATAGGATCAAAGGATACGAACTGCTAACTAGCGACGGATCCCAATGGCTTGGCGATGTAACCAGTCATCTTGACACGCGGCTCCCTACCGATGGAGATCGAATTTATCAAGTAGTTGCTGTCGACTCTTTTGGTAACCGATCTACGCCAAGTTTACCCGTAGCACTTCTTAGCAATGAGGTCAGCGAGACCAATACCTCTATAGACAGCTGCGTAAGCAGCAGTACTGGTGGCAGCAGTAGCTGTACGGCAAGCAGTTCCAGTCAGTCTGGTGTTGGCGTCCAGCCCGATGTCGAAGTTACACCGAACATCAATGATCAACAGGACATAACTCCAACACAGGGCGATATCATTCAAAACCAAGCTATTGCTGAAGGTAATCCACCAATAGGCAACCTGCGGGCAGAAGTATACTCAGAGACTGCACTGGAGCTTTTTTGGGACAGACCTTCAAGCTCGCCATATGCCGACGAATATCAAATTCATCGGACAGGGCGGCATGTCAATACAACCAACGGAACGAGTTACTTCGATTCAGGCTTAAATGGTGGAACTCTTTATCAGTACGAAATCATCTTGATCAAGGATGGAGTTAGCCGAGCTACTCGCAACATCGATGTTAGAACGCGTGGCACATCCGACAACAGCACTTCGTCCAGCAGTCAGTCTGACGGCAGGAACACATCAAATGTCTATGGCGAAACTTACTCTTCTTCAGCAGTCGAACTGTTTTGGAATACAACAGCTAACGTTGAGAAATTTGACATATATCGCAACGGAGAGTATCTAGGTAGTTTCAATGTGATGAGTTACTACGACGACCTCCTCCAAGCTGACACAAACTATCGTTACGAAGTGTATGCGCACGGCGCTGAAAATTTCTTACTAGGTAACGTACAACTTCGAACCAGTCGATGATTATTAACTCTGAAACTTCACTTGCGAAGGCTGCATCCGACGATATTAAAAAGTTGTCGGATGCAGCTAATATCCTGGTTACAGCAGAGAGATATATGTTAAACCAGTTGATGTCGATGTCGAAATTCCGGTACTGATAGCGCCTGGTCCTGAAGAAGCAGTATTCGAATTTGTCGTCCGTTCAACTGTCGCTGGGCCAGTGCCAGATGCAGCGGAAGTTGCCGTTTGAGCATTACCATCACTTCCCGCCCCTGCGCCTGAAGCACCGCCAGCTGCAGACACACCAGCGTATCCATTACTAACATTCAATGCGTTTGTGTTAGAGGATGTGAGTGACGCTGAGTAATAGGTGCCAGTAGCAAGTGCCCTGGTTGTGGCTACTGCTGAAGCACCACCACTAATTAAGTCAAGTTCGTGAATACTCATTTTCATTTTAGAATCAGCAGATGCAAGCTGAGTACAAAGTAAAACGCTTACGCCTATTGATACTGAAACCGAACTGCAAATACGTTTGTTTTTGTATTCCATCATTTTTTACTCCTAGAGTGTGTTGTTAAGCAAGTCATGATGACTTGAATTCAAGAACATGCTGTTTGATCGCTAGAGCTATGTGGTTTACTCCCAAGCCCCGCTCGAGGGCTGCTAATACATAAGCTCGAGTCCCTCTGACTTTTTGAATGTTAAGACTAATCCGACCAAGCCGCCCATTTTCCTTATCAATTAGATCAACTTTGTTGACAACCAATAATTCAGATTTTGAAACGCCCCTACCACCCTTAAGCGGTATTCTCTCTCCATCTGTAGAATCAATGATGTAAATAAAATAATTGACCAAACTATGACGAAACTGGCTATCCAGTCGATCACCAACTCCCTCGATAAATATTATTTCAATATCCTCGTACCGACGACTAAGTTGCCTGATAGCCTGATGATTAAGATCTTCGTTTTGACGAAATATCTGTTTTTTGACACGCCCAGTTACAACAGAGAAAATGCGAGCTGATTCCAGAACATGTATGCCTTGCAGATAGCTTGCATCGTGCGAACCATGTAAATCATTAACGATGACGCCAATAGAGCAGTCATCACGCATCTCTGTACAGAGACAATTTATAAGCGTAGTTTTACCAGCGCCGACTGGACCACCGATACCTACTACAAATGCTTTCGAACTTTGCATTTACACCAGTAATTCATCTGAGACAGATAACACGAAGCAGGACTATTTCCAACCTCCACACATCCGGAACAAGCATTCTGCATCACGTTGAAGATCGCAAAACCAGAAACTCCGCAATAGCTCCGAAACTTACAAAAAGGGGCTGAATCCATACGGATTTCAGCCCCAATCATCATTTGCCGAAAATCACGGCTAATGCTGAATCAGTAAGCTACTGAGATACTACGTGAGCTGGACGCAGACAAAGCAACATGACCAGGAACACTCAAAGCAGCAGTTTCTGAAATACCGTTTGTGTAAGAGAAGTATCTGCCAGCGGCGTTAGCATCGGCACGGCCAAACGCGAACGCAATTCCAGCATTGACAGTGTCAAGCTCTTGATCCATCAACATGATTTTGTCAGCAGAAGCAGTTCCAGCAACCAGTGCGAGACCGAGAAACGAAGCGGAAATAAGATTTTTCATGATATAGGTCCTTTTAATTTGTTGAGATTAACGTCAACCGCTAAAAATGCGGCCACGAATAGAATGCAAAATATAAATTAGAGTAACAATACGAAAATAGTTATAAATTGAGGTGTATAGATCTACCACTTCAGTGGCAAATCGAATTATCAACGCCTACTTATGTTCAACATCTACTACCACGCAAACGACATAGAACCCGAACTTGAATCAGATCCAGACGCACTTAGTGGTCCTGAAAATACAGAAACAGCAACTGTAGACGTTGCGGTGTTGCTTATCGATATATAAACACCAGCTGCATTAGCATTCGATGTTGCAAAAGCAAATGCAATTCCCGCATTGACCCTATCAAGTTGCTCATAGTCGAGCATGACCTTGCCATTTTCGCTTGCCGTCGCGTTAAGTGAAAAAAGCAAAGAAGCTACCAGAGGCAGCACATGTGCCAATTTTTTCATGTCATTCTCCATATAAAATTAAAAAAAGTACCAAGTGAATTTCTTCACCCATACCATCGTGAACCTGCGAACATACATTTCGCAATACGCTCATCGTCTGGTTTATTGTTAAAAAATTACTAAATTAGTTTGGCAACGCAACCTTAAGTTGTAGTTCCTTCTAAACTGAACCTACCCTATTGTTGTATGTCGATACGCACGCAGATTGCCGTGGCTCTTGTACACTAGAGCAAACATAACGGGAGAATTCACACTCATGCGTTATTGCTACTTTTGGGGAGTTACTTTATTTATTCTCGCATGCACGTCTGTAAACGCAGCCACTACCAGGCATGTGACATCACTTCTCGAACTCAGACAGAGGAATGTAATTGTTCAACAATGGGATTTAAGTTGCGGCGCTGCAGCATTGTCCACAATTCTGCGCTACCAACACGGCTTAAACGTCACTGAAAAAGAGGTGGCAACAGAGTTGATTGGACGTCAGGAATATATAGATAATCCAGACCTTCTCATCATCAAACAAGGATTTTCACTATTGGACTTACGTCGCTATGTAACTAAACGCGGGATGTCGGGTGATGGTTACGGGAAAATGACTCTCGAGGAATTAATAGAGCTTGGCGTCTCAATAGTGCCGCTAGGCCTAGATGGTTACAACCATTTCGTTGTATTTCGTGGAATTGTTGGCAACAGAGTTTTACTTGCAGACCCAGCTTGGGGCAATCGGACGATTCCAATTGAGAAATTTCTCAATTCATGGATAGAGTTTGGCGACGTTGGCCGAGTGGCGTTTGCAGTATCGAAAAAAGGTGTGAATAAATCTTTGAATAGATTACTACCGAGCACGCTTGACTTTGTCATGCTGAGATAAATCAACAACTCAATTCAGGGACAGGAAACAGACATTTATGGAATTTCGTCGATGCAATCGCATCTTATTTTTAAGCCTGTGTATTGGCATAGTATTGATGACAGGTACGTCAATCGCAACAGCTGATGATAGTGATAAAGAAACCGAATCTGAAAATCAGTCTCGCCCTCCGGGTAGTTTCGATATTGATGAAGAGGCTGCAACTCGCGCATTGGAGCGTTCTCTGATACAGATCAATGCCCTGCTTTTACCACCAGGCAGATTGGAGCTGGCGTTAAATCTAGGGTTTAGCTCGGATGCATCAAATACCCCGGTGATTGTTACGCTCATCGACCCTGATGATGCAAATCAAACAATGAACACTCTGGGCATTACGCAACTGGAAAATCGCAACTATGACGCTGCTGTGAGCGCCAGTATCGGTTTACCACGCGATACCCAGCTGTCGTTTAACTTGCCTTTTGTCAGCAGAAATCTTTTCAACAGCACATCGCTGGACGGTAGCATTGCAGAGAGCGACAATGCGTCAATCAACGGCATTGGCGATGTCGGCCTATCCTTGTTAAAAACTCTAGCCAAAGAAAAAGGTCGTAGACCCGATATTATTGCCCGACTCACAGTAGATCTGGACACGGGTGACGACAAGCAATCTGGTTTACGCACAGGCAGTAATGCAGTTGAGTATACCTTTGGCCTTGGCGCAACCAAGCGACAAGATCCGCTGGTTTTCAGCTATCAGCTTTCACACACAATGTCGGAAGAAACAAACGATTTCGAAAGTGGTGACGTCACCCAGCTTTCATTGGGTGCCATTCTCGCAGCAAGTCCTTACACCTCCATTAAACTGTCATTTTCCCAATCAATAATTGGCAAATCAAGATTTGATGGTGTGGACATAGAGCAAGCTAATAGAGCACCAGCAACAATAAGTCTTGGTACATCTTCAGTAGTAGGACGATCCATCTTTCTTTTTAGTGATGTGACTGTCGGCCTTAACGATTCGGCCACCGATTATCGAATTTCCCTTGGAATATCGAAACAGTTTTCACTTTTTTAAAATGTCTGAAAACGGTGAATTAATAACGATGAGACTTCATCTCAAAATTAGTCTGGGTATAAATTCAACCTTTGAGCTTCCAGCGTCTCAATAAAATCGATAGTCCAAGGACCTCCACATAACGTCTGTGCGCTTGGCACAATAATGTCTATAGCTTTTAAACCGCGTTGCTTTAAAGCGGGATGCGAGTTAAATGCCTGTGCTCGCGACCAGGTCTCAGCGCTATACGGCGACGCGACAAACGCATCGGGATCCAGACTAATCACAGTCTCAAGTGCCATACTGCCGTAACTCGTAATACCGAGATCAGTTGCCACGTTATGCCAACCAGATAGCTTCAACGCCTGACCACGTAAACTGTTGTCTCCGACAGTGTAACCGTTCGGATCATAGACAGCGGCCCGCGGACGTGGCTCCGGTGGTGGACTCAATGCTAGAATCCGAGCCTTAAATTGCTTGATGATCTGTAGACCACGCTCAGGATGACCACTCCACTCAGCTACTTTACGGAAATTTTCATATAAGTCGTCAATTGAATTTGCTATTGGAAGCTGTTCGACACGCAAGCCAACAGATCTCAACAATTTCAAGGTATAGGGGCTACTGAACTGACCTGCTAATACCAAATCAGGCTGTAGTGGTAAAACCTCTTCTACCAAACCTGTATTACTTGGAAATTCACGCGCTCTTTCAACATAGTATGATGCGGCCCGTTCATGAGACAGGTTCGACAACGACAAAATTTGGCTATCGTCAGCAAACGACATCAGCAATTGATCGGCACACAGATTGATAGATGCAATCCTCGGTAGTACTGTTTCGGCAATTGTCATTCGCATCTGCATTGTCAGCAAAACAAAAACCAATACTGAAAAGACCGGTAATCGGAGCACCTTCTCGATCAGCTTGAACTTAGGTGCAATTACCAATAATTTCGGAATCACGAAGAACTCCTTCGAACCGGAACAATCCACGGCACTTCATCACAACCAGCAATCACCTCAACGCCATAGACCTGCCGAAGGTTATCTTTGCTAAGCACACTGGCGACCGCACCTGATGCAACCAGCTTGGATTCATGCAAGAGATACAAACGATCACAATAGCGAGCAGCAAGTGACAGATCATGTAAAACAACAACACAAGCTTGTTCAGCGTCTGCAAACTGACGAAGCAAATCCATCGTCTGTAATTGATGACCAATATCAAGTGCGGCTATTGGTTCATCAGCCAGAAGGATTCGCGGTTCAGATGCCAGAACCCGCGCAAGCAAGACACGAGTCAATTCACCACCCGATAAGGTAGTTACCTGCCGTCCCCGTAAAGACAGACAATCGGTACTCGCCAGTGATTGCTCGACAATGGCTTGATCTCGAGTCCCCATCTTTTGCCAACGTGTCAAATACGGAAGCCGGCCGAGCGTCACAAGATGCTCCACAGTAACGGGCCAATGTGCAGACGCCAATTGCTCCATCCAACCGATCTCTCTGGCTCGTTCGCGGCTTGTGTAAGTCGACAAATCGCGTTCTAGTAGCTTAACAATGCCACCATCTGATGGGATTAAGCCAGCCATAACACTTAACAAGGTAGATTTTCCAGCTCCATTCGGTCCTATCAATCCCACAAGCTCACCTGAATGAACCTCAAGGGACACACCCGACAATAGTTGCTTGTCACCGCGCGCAACAGTGACATTGTTAGCAGATAAAAGTGCTCCCGTATTATCGGTAGCCATCGCGCCGGCTTCTCAATATCAAAAACAAAAAGAAAGGTGCACCCACAAGTGACGTCAGCACACCAACCTTTAGCGCAGTTTGCGTCGGTATCAATCGAACACAAATATCAGCAAGTAGTAACAAAGCACTACCTCCAAGAGCGGAAGCAAACAGCAAACGCCTGGGTTCATAGCTAACAAACGGGCGCAACAAATGAGGCACAACCAATCCAATAAAGCCAATCATACCGGTAGTGGCCACCGTTGCCCCAACAGCAAGCGATACCGCAACAAACACACGCCAACGCAGTTGTCCAGGTTTAACCCCAAGGCTCAAAGCAGTACGTTCTCCCAGCGTCAAGGCATCGAGCTGTCTGCCGACACCAACCAGTAAAAACCAACCAAGTAGCGTGCATGGCAGCATCACATACACATCTGTAAGACTACGGCTGCTCAAGTCTCCAAGCGTCCAAAGGACCAGTTCTCTTATCGCAAATGGACTGGGTGCAAAATTCAGCAGCATTGACATCAAGGCAGTTGCCATAGCGTTGATGGCCACACCAGACAAAATCAGAGTTGTGACGTTAGCATCGCGCCCCGCCAGAAGATAAACCAGCGCGGTCGCTACCAGGGACCCAGCCATACCCGCCAAGGGAACGCTTTGAGGGTGCATTACGCCGGCACCAAAATACAAAACGGTTACCGCACCTAAGGCGGCGCCACTGGCGCTACCCACTAGTCCCGGACTTGCCAGTGGGTTCCGCATCAATCCCTGTAGGGCAGCGCCACAAACTCCCAGCGTCGCACCTCCGATGATCGCAATCAGTGTGCGCGGCAAGCGAACTTCACGAATAATAATGACGTCAACGGCATCAGGCGTGCTGAATATTTTTGTCAACGCCACAAACACATCGACAGACTCAGCACCAACAGCCATGCTCAGAACTGACAGTAAAACAACTGCCAGTCCGAGCACTCCATACAATGGCAAAGAGGTATTAACTTCCGTTTCCAACAAAAACAATATTGTCAGGAATAAAGTCTGTTGCCACTCTCTCAATCACTACTGAATTGTCAGATGGATCAATCAATGTAAATCCTTGCACTGGTTCGCTTCTGCCAACCCAGAGTCGCCCAGCCGGACCAACCCCCAATGTAGTGAGGATCTCATTCTCAAGGTTAGCAACGACACCTTCGTCAATCAGGCCAGTAGTCGGATTGTATGAGCGTAAGGTATTCTCACCGAATCCCGCCGCCGTTATGATATACCCGCGTGTTGCTGTTGCGTAAATTGAATCGAAGAAGAAACCTTCGTTGTTGGCTTCAGTTCCATCATCAACCAACATATCCAGTGTAAAAGTTGTGGCATCAATGGATTCAATGCCACCCTGATAGCGATCACCCTGCGCCGCATCGATGGCATTCAAATTACCGCGACCAACAACCAACACTTCGTTACTCTCTTCAACAAACTGCAATTTGCTTGGATTGAATGTTGTCAAAGCAATACCATCAAGGCCATCATTTCCCATGCCGGTAGCAATTTCAGTATCAGTTTCAATATCGAATACCGCAACATAACCTGGCTTATCAACACTAAACACGGTGAGTCTTTGCATCAAGACAAACAATTTTCCATCAGCGATAAGACCTGACGCTGCATTAGGCGCGTCAACATCATACGCACTGATATCGATCGATCCTGTGACAAATTCCGCTTCGCTTGTAGCACTCGGATTCACTATCAGGATCGATGTTCCACCGTACTGCAGCACATAGGCTTTAGTATCGTCAACGAAGATCATATCGAAGGTATTCGGTGACGAAGTCGCACCTTGCAACACTGAGTACTGATAAGTAGGTGTAGTCAGATCAGTCGTTGAAAAACGCGTGATTGAATCGATATCGAATCGTCCAATCTGATATACGTCAGTACCATCAGTTCTAACGCGAATATCCGACAAGGTCGCAGGATAAGTGCCACTTGCAACAATGTTGTCACCTATAGAGATTCGTTCAATTTGTCCAGCGTCGAACGTTGGTGTCCTACTAGCGGCAAAGGCGAAACTTGCACTGTCATCACCTGAATCGACAGGGTTACTGTCGCTGGATGAACTACAGGCAGTCAAAAACATCAGGCTCAAGCCTAAGCCTGTGATTAGTCGCTTCGACCTGATAGTGTTAAGCGAAAGGTATTTCATCATATAAATCCTTGGTTAAAGGTGTTTTGAAAAAAACAAGGAGAAGGATCGACCAGGACGAGGAAAACCACCAAAGTCTTCGACATTTTGATCGGAAAAATTGTTGATACTGGCGCTGATCTTGAAACCTTGGTGTTGCCAGTCCACACCGATGTTTTGTAGCCATTGATCTCGAGCAGGCAGAACATTAGCCTGATCATAAAAGCGGTTCCACGAACCGTCACCTTCGATAAATGCCCGCCACGCTTTGCGTTTGTACTGCAAACGCACATAAGCCGTCTGTTGAGCTTCTCCAGGCAGTTGCTGATCCTCGAAAGCACTGAACACATCAACACTACGTGCGTCCTGGATAGTAAAATTAGCCAACGCCGACCATTCCTTGTTCAGCTGCCAGTCTCCGGCAAACTCAAGCCCAACAATACGCGCCGCCCCAACGTTCAATGTTCGACCTACACGACGTGCATCGAACACTGTTGAAATCAATTCATCGCGCCAGCTCGCGAATAGCGATACATCAATTGATACAGTGTTGCCAGGCAACCAGTTAAACCCTAGATCAGCGTTAATGCCCTCTTCCGGTTGCAGGTCAATGTTACCCCGTATCAATCCGCGGTTACCGAAGAGCTCACCAAAAGAAGGTTCCCGATAGAAGCGCCCAACGTTTGCTCGCAGGAAGAGTCCGTCATTTAATTCGAGTCGAGCACCAAGCTGAGGAGTGATAACCTGTTCACGTCTTGTGGACTGCATTAATGGCGTTACTCGTTCGAAATTGTCATCGTTAATCTGGGTTTGTAATAGCGGGGTAACAATCAGACGATCATCCTTGAAATATAAGGTCGTCGACAACGACGCGTTTAACGCTTGCCGTTCGGCTACAAAGTTGAATTCTTCATTGATTTCATCATTGGTATCTTGCGTTTCACGCCGCGCTTCAAGACTGATGCCACTGGTGCGTGTGAGGCCAATATGTTCCCAATAGGTTCTGAACCCCAGAGTTGTTGCCGCAGATTCAGTAAATTGAATCCCTAGCCCAATCTGCCCAAGGCGATCATCAAAAAGGTCATAGTCATCGTGCAGAAACAGTGTGTGGCGGGAATTCCAGTTGCCAAGATCATCAATGGTATGACTAAGCTGCAGGCGCATCGCGTCGGAATCCAGTGACGCCTGATTATCAGGTGCGTTGCGCGTCTCAGGAATCCCTTGTTCTCGAGACGTAGCCTGTGCCAACACGTCTGTACGCGAAGCAGGACTCCATTGAAAACCAGCACGAGCCAGCGCACTGACTCGCTGGACCGCAGCGTTGTTTCTTCGCTGGCGAGTGTCATCATTAGGATTTAACGGCGTTCCGTTACTGTCGGTAAATCTATAGTTGTTTTCACTTTGCTTCAGGCTAAACGCACTAACAACATCCAATAAACCATGGCGTGAACGATGTGAAAATTGTAAACCTGTCGTTTCAAAACTGGCAACACCCAAACCCACTGTATTTTGCAATTCACCAGGCTCGGCACCTGAGCTACTGAGGTTAATAGCACCACCAATTGTTCCACGTCCAAACTGCGCCGGAGTTACCCCACGATAAACATCCACAGCATCAACGTTTAGTAGATCCAATAACGATAGATCAATGACGGCATTGCCGCCGCTATTCAACAAGATGCCATCGAGATAAATTCCGGTTTGCGCCGCAGACGCCGCCCGCACGGTGATGCTAGAGAACGTACCAAAGCCTCCGCTCTGTCGACTTTGCACACCCGTTTGATGAGAAAGTATGTCGGCAATCGAAATGTCACGACGTTCAAGAGTCTGTTTGTCTATGCTGGTGTAACTACCGCTATATTCACGATGCTCGACGCGCCCAGTGTCAGCAATAGCACCAGCAAAGACTTCAATCTCTTCCAGCGCATTCGGATCGTCAGTACTATCGCTATTGTTATCAGTTTCCTGCGCGTACACAGCAACCGCTACCGCATTCGCGACAATGGTTAACAGCAGCACACGGGAAAACGACTTCAACGACACCTTCAACCCCAAGTTAACAAACGGGGGAGGCACGGAGCATCAGAGAAAACCGGGTTTGATATAACCATAACCGGACTGACGCGCTCGCGTTGCCAAATCACCCCGTATGGCCATAAGCAGTTACAACGCGGCAGGTCTCCTGGCTATCGACGGCCAGCATCTAAGTGCCAGCGGACTGTCTTACCTTCCCGAAAAGATTTTGTTCAACTTTTCAGTGGCTTACAAGACAACTTCGTCGAATACAGTTGCGGGGGCAGCCAAAGCTTCTCACTTTGTTCCCTTTTGATCCGATAACGGAACCGAGCTGTGAGCGCAGGATACAGGAAAGTGCAGCGAGGAGACAGGTCGGATCAAGCGACCGAAGTTTTTCTTAGCTGATGTGCGACAGGATGGCGCTCTTTACAGCTGACATTTCAGCAGCAACAGTCGTGACTGCTTCATGGCCACGGATGGCAATATCCGGATCTTTCAAACCATGTCCTGTCAAAGTACAAGTCAGAATGCTGCCGGCTGGGATGACATTGTTTTTCAAATCCCTTAACGCGCCACACAATGAAACTGCCGATGCGGGTTCGCAAAAAATACCTTCGCGAGTTGCCAACATTCCTTGAGTGGCGAGTAACTCATCATCAGTTACCTCATCAAACCAACCGCCTGATTCATCAACAGCAGCTTGCGCAAGTTTCCAGCTTTGTGGGTTACCAATTCGGATCGCGGTAGCCAGAGTCTCTGGCTCTTTCACCGGCTCACCTCGCAAAAAAGGTGCAGCACCTGCAGCCTGATACCCCACCATGATCGGACGTTTATCGGTGAGCTTGTTATCGAGATAGGGACAATCGCCATTGCACAGTGTGCATGAAGCCGTGTTGTGACCACAAGCTTCACTGAAGCCTATCCAGTAACCGGAAATGTTACCGGCATTGCCAACTGGAATACAGTGATAATCCGGAGCAGTTCCCAACGCTTCGACAATTTCAAAGGCAGCTGTTTTTTGCCCTTGCAGACGATATGGGTTAACTGAATTGACAATCTCAACCGGCGCTTCTTCAGCAACTTCCTTGACCAAGCGCATACCGTCATCGAAGTTACCTTTAATTTGCAATACAACCGCACCATGAGCGATAGCTTGAGCAAGTTTGCCCATCGCAATTTTGCCTTCTGGTATCAGCACGAAAGCGGTCATTCCTGCGCGCGCAGCATAAGCAGCAGCAGCGGCAGACGTATTACCCGTTGACGCACACACTATCGCCTTTGCACCTTTTTCAGCCGCCTTGCTGACCGCCAAAGTCATGCCGCGATCCTTGAAGGACGCCGTTGGGTTCAAGCCCTCAAACTTCACATAAATGGTCGCATCAAGTCCAAGCTCACGAGGAATGTTGTTGAGTTTGATCAGTGGTGTATCGCCTTCGTTCAAGCTGATGACCGGTGTATTGTCATCAACCGGTAAACGGCTGCGGTAACGCTCGATCAGACCCTGGTAATGCGAGGACGCCATGTGTATGCCTTGTGTCAGGTTTTAGTTTCGAAAAAAGTTGTTTAGCTAAGAGTTTCAACACGAAGCGTCACAACCGATTCGGTCACGCTTGCAAGGTTTTCAACTTGTACAACAGCGTCTCGTACCAGGCCCTCACGCACCCGCCCGGTAAGAATAATAATCGGCACCACCGACGGTGCTGATTGATCACGAACCTCGTCTTCGTCAGGTTCTTTTTGAATGATGGCTTCGATGCTGATACCGCGATCACCAAAAATTGACGTGACGTCCGCAAGTACGCCGGGAACATCGACGGCCGTCAGTCGTAAATAGTAGGCCACTTCAAAGTCGTGAGGTTTTAGCAAAGTTTCGGACTTTATCGACGCGCTCTGGAATGACAAGGGAGGAACGCGATAATCGGGACTACTGTCGATAGTGCGTACAACTTCCAGGACATCCGCCACCATGGAGGAACCCGTCGGCAAGGAACCGGCACCAGCGCCGTAGTACATCGTCGGACCGACAGCGTTGCCATGCACCATTACTGCATTCATGACACCGTTGACATTGGCAAGCAATCGCTTTTCCGGAATCAAGGTAGGGTGAACTCGAAGCTCTATGCCATCTTCGCGTCGTCTTGCAACTCCAAGATGTTTAATCCGATAACCAAGTTCATCAGCAAACCCGACATCTTCACGAGTTATTTTACTGATACCTTCAGTGAAAACTGCATCAAAGGACAACGGAATACCGAATGCGATGGAGGCCATGATAGTGAGCTTGTGCGCAGCATCAATACCTTCGACATCAAATGTTGGGTCAGCCTCCGCGTAACCTAGTGCTTGAGCTTCGGCTAACACATCGCCAAAATCGCGACCCTTCTCAGCCATCTCGCTCAGAATGAAATTTCCGGTTCCGTTGATAATGCCTGCGAGCCAATCAATTCGATTTGCCGCGAGACCCTCTCGCAAGGCTTTGATGATCGGTACGCCACCTGCAACAGCGGATTCAAAAGCAACGATGACCTGATTTTTCTCAGCGTTAGCCAGTAAATCGTTGCCGTGAACAGCAATCAGAGCTTTGTTGGCGGTAATGACATGTTTGCCTTGTTTGATTGCCGTGTTTAACAAGCCCAGCGCCGGATCCTCGCCCCCCATGACCTCACAAACGATATTAATATCGGGATCGCTGACAATGCTGTCACTATCTGTGGTGACATCAATACCCAGTCCCAACGCTTCCGCCTTAGCCAGGTTACGTACAGACGCCCGGGTTACTCTAATGGTACGACCGGTACGCCGTTCGATTTCTCCGGCATTGTCATTCAGAATTCGCGCGACGCCCTGACCAACGGTACCAAGACCCAACAGACCGATATTGATCGGTTTCAAGAAAATCTCCTAGCAAATGAGCGCAGACAGCTGCTTGTCGGCGCGTGGGCGCTTATTATAGCCTCATGAAAATGCATCTAGAGTCTTCCACTCAGAACCTCATCAGCCACTATGGGCCGGGATTGCTCAGCGTCAACGGACGTGATTACCGCAATAACATCCTGGTGGGCGAAAATGTGGTCATTGAGGACTGGTACACAGGTCCAATCAAATCTCTGAACATTGAGTCTTTTTCAAGCTTTCTGGATTCGGAAGAGCGGAGCAAAACCGAAATCTTGTTGCTTGGAACTGGCAGTGATCACGAGTTTCCCGAGTTCAGCCTGATCGCCGAGTTCAGAAAAATTGGCATCAGCCTGGAAGTCATGAACACCCGGGCGGCATGTCGCACTTACAGCGTATTGGTTAACGAGTATCGACAAGTCGCAGCAGCCTTGTTTCAGATACAGCATTGAAGCGATAGTTAAATCTTAGCTATTTAAACTCGCATAACGAACAAGGCCCGCTTATGCGGGCCTTGTTCTTTAACTTTTCTGAGAAGTCGATTTCATCAAGCGAGTGTCTTCAAGCCATAAAAAGATTTTCAGCCGTGTATCCACTGCCTTCAAGAATACGACGTAATCTTTTCAAAGCTTCCATTTGAATTTGACGTACCCGCTCGCGCGTAACACCCAACTCTTGACCAACTTCCTCAAGCGTTGCTTTCTCATGACCATGTAAGCCGAATCGACGTACCAGTACTTCACGCTGCTTTGATTCAAGCTTCTGTAACCAGTCGTTGATATTTGAATTTACGCTTTCATCCTGCAGAACCATAGACGGATCCACATTGTTTTCATCAGGGATGATATCGAGAAGTGGACGCTCACCATCTTTACCAATTGCGACATCAACTGATGTAACACGATCACGCAAACCCAAGAGACGAATAACATCTTCAACAGGTCGTTCAGTGAGTGCTGCGATATCCTCAGCAGTTGGTTCACGATCTAGTGATTGCTGTAAACGACGTTCGGCTTTAATGTAAACATTCATTTCCTTGACGACATGAATCGGCAAGCGAATGGTCCGTGTTTGATTCATCAGACCACGTTCAATGGTTTGTCTGATCCACCAAGTCGCGTAGGTAGAGAATCGAAATCCACGCTCAGGATCAAACTTCTCAACCGAGTGAATCAAACCGAGATTACCCTCCTCAATAAGATCCAGTAACGCTAAACCACGGTTCATGTATCGGCGGGCAATCTTCACCACCAAACGCAAATTGCACTCAATCATTTTGGCGCGAGATTTTTCACAGCCCTTTTGAGCAAGCCTGGTATAGCTTTTCTCTTCATCGGCTGTGAGGAGCTCGGAAAATTCAATTTCCTTCAGATACAGACGAGTCGCGTCCATATCTTTGCGCGAAGCATCCTTGAGCTTGCTGGCTGCGATCGGTTCATCGCTGCTATCGGCCTTGGCGGCCTGTCCAGACGATCCAACGCTGCGCCGGTTCCACCCGGAGCGATCGTCGTTCGTCATCGAAAATTTTCCCCAATCTTGTGTCATGGTTGACACCACCACCCTTAGTTTTTTCTAGAGTTTAAAGTAACTTAGCGCAACTTGCTAATTCAAATTCGCGGTTTAACATTTGTTGCTGGTAATTTCATTATTTTGCTGGTAAAAAATCCAGTGGATTGAGCGGATTTCCATCTTTTCGCACTTCAAAACGCAAAACCGACTCCTGATTTGTGTTCCAGCCAAGGCTCGCAATTGCATCCCCTGCCTGAACAATGTCGTTTTCCGCAACAAATAAATCATTGGCATGCGAGTAGGTGGTCATGATTGAATCATCGTGCTGCACAATGATCAGCTTGCCACCACCACTCAAATCTCTACCGGAATAAACCACGGTACCTTTCATCGCAGCTCGAACTTCCTGCCCCGGCACACCGGCAATGTCGACGCCCTGCCCGCCTACCTCTTCGGGCGCAAATCCTCTGGCAACCTCACCTTGCAAAGGCCATGACCATTGACCTACATAGGCTTGCAAATCGCGACTGACTGAATCGTTGCCTTTTTGCACAGGCTGAAAATCGAGATCATCCGCAATGACCTCCTCACGCGGATAACCAGCAGTCTGGATAACCGTTTCAGGATTAACTGTAGCTCGATTCACAGGCTCCACCAGTGCCGCCTGCTCTACATTAGCAGTGTCGTCAACGATTCTGGGTTGCTGCGTTAACCCATAGCCTGTACCAGCGCGAATCTCATCACTTAGCTCAGTGCCAGGGCGCACATTGATCCGCATACCAGGGACCACACGCCCACCCACACCAGGATTAAGCGCCACTAAATCATTACGGTCGAGTTGATAACGAAAGGCAATAGTGTCAAGCGTATCGCCCGCTTGCACCACGTACATGTTTGGATAGAACTGCAGGGATTGAAGGCGGCTCTCTACTTGCGGCACAGAAACACATCCGGTTGCAAAAAGCACCAGAGAAAAGCTGCAAATAGCATGAGGCAAGAGCTTCATGGGCGGCGATGTAAACCAGTTAATACTTCAAGAGACAACTTGTTGACGTTGTAATAACGCCACAAGGTTAAGTTGCGGCATTGAGTGTAGTTGGCGATTCAGGACTTGCCAGCTAAAAATGGCACAAATCTCACATCGCTCTCTTCATGGCTCTTGAATCCACTTCGGGTGCGGGTAATAACCGTCAAGGATTGTTCGCCATCCTGATCACCAACCGGCACAATCATGCGCCCACCTACGGCCAGCTGCTCCAGCAATGGCTCAGGAACTGTGACTGGCGCGGCGGTCACGATAATGCCGTCAAATGGCCCCTGACTGGCCCAGCCCCAACTTCCATCGCTGTAGCGCGCGTGAATATTGTGATATTGCAGGGCTTTGAATCGCTGGCGTGCTTTATCCAGGAGATTTTTGATGCGTTCAACGGTGAAAACAGCATCAACCAAATGAGACAACACTGCAGCCTGGTAGCCAGAGCCGGTTCCTACCTCTAATACGCGGCGCACTGGCCCATCCTGCAAAAGTAGTTCGGTCATTCGGGCAACAGCATAAGGTTGCGAGATTGTCTGGCCTTCACCTATCGGCAAGGCCATATCTTCATAAGCACGCGTGGATATGGCTTCATCAACAAACAAATGCCGCGGAACATTCTGCATGACCTGTAAAACAGCATCATTCTCAATCCCACGTTCGCGCAGACGCTTGTTCATGCGCTTGCGCGTCCGTTGCGAAGTAAAGCCTATACCGGCGATGGCATCTGGACCTAGAATCACGCCGAAAGCTCCAGCCATTCGGACGTTGCAGCGATACTATCGTGTCGAGTCAGATCGATCTCAATCGGAGTAATCGATACATAACCATCGCGAGTCGCACAAAAATCGGTACCGGGGCCATCATCATTGACGTCACCAGCAGGTCCAATCCAGTAAACCGTTTGACCGCGTGGATCCAGCATTTTTATAGCGTTTTTCGACGGATGACGAGTACCTAGACGGGTAGCGCTTAGTCCCTTGATTTCGTCAATGGGTACATCTGGCACGTTTATATTCAATATCGTGTCCTGAGGTAATGGCACTTTCTTGAGCTTGGATACAAGGTCCCGCACCACGATTGCAGCTGTCTCATAGTGGCGTGGTTCAAACGACGCCATGGACACAGCAATAGATGGATGCCCCAGATTACGCCCTTCAATCGCCGCAGCGACCGTACCTGAATACAAAACATCATCTCCCATGTTCGGACCATCATTAATTCCACTGACAACCATATCCGGGTCATCAGGCAATAGATCGCTCAATGCAATATTGACGCAGTCAGTTGGCGTTCCCTCAATCGAAAACACGTGATCTCCATGATCACGAACTTGCATCGGATGTGACAATGTCAGTGAATTACTCGCACCACTTCGATTTCTATCAGGCGCTACGATTGTCGCTTCTCCCAACTCCAGCAAGGCCGTGTGCAAAGCCCTTATACCCGGCGCAAGATAACCATCGTCGTTGGCGATTAGAATGCGCATGAGAGAATTGAACTCGGAGAAACTGTGTTAGTTGATAGTGAATTTAGACCGCCTTGGTGGTTACGCAACCCACATGCGCAAACAATTCTCGCCAGTAAAGTCGCGAGACCTGCCACAGTTCCCACAGATAGGATACGAATAGAGCTACCAGACGGCGATTTTCTTGATATCAACAAGAGCCAAAAGCCAAGTGGCGATATCGTTCTTTTAATACACGGATTAGCAGGCTGTATCGACAGTGCATATATTCTCGGTGCAATCGGTGAGCTTGAACTTGCTGGATTTCGCCCAGTTTTGATGCATTGGCGCGGCTGCAGTGGCGAACCTAACCGACTGCCCCAGTCCTATCATTCGGGTGCAACCGCGGACATCGCCTTTATGCTGGACTGGCTAAAGAGCAGCTACCCCGCTACCGACATTCACGCGATCGGCTACTCGCTTGGCGCGAACGCACTGCTGAAATACCTCGGTGAAACCAAAAGTTCACCCACAACTGCTGGCGCCTTGAATAGCGCGATCGCTGTGTGTCCTCCGCTGGTATTGCATGAAGCTGCGAACAAGCTCAACACCGGTAGTTCGCGTTTGTATCAGCGGTATCTTCTAAAACTGATGCGCGACCAACACGAAAGGAAACGAGCGCAATACCCGGAGCTTGATTTGCCGATTGCTGAATCCTCGCTTGATACTTTCTGGAAATTCGATGACACGGTGACCGCACCACTACATGGCTATAAGGACGTGCACGACTACTACGAACGCTGCAGCGCTCGTCAATATCTACCGTCAATCTCCGTGCCCACACATATTATGTGTGCTGCTGATGACCCTTTTTTTACGGACAAGGTACTACCAACGGCTGTCGAACTTGCACCTGAAACAACACTTGAAGTATCCCGTCACGGGGGTCATGTTGGCTTTCTACAATGGGGTCAACCACGTCGATGGCTAGATCGTCATGTCGCGAGTTGCCTTACTTCAATGACTAAGGGAAAGGGTGAATAAAAAGTCACTCCTTATTGCTTGGGTCGCGCACTTATTATTGCGTTTACATGTTCGTCAATAACGGTACGATCAGAATCGCTTATCCTTATAAATTCGAGTCGGTAGCTAAAACTATCATTGCTGCTGATCTCGTCAGCATTGTTCGCCATCACTACGCGTGCATCGGTCCCAATACGTTTGCCCGACGGAAACAAGGTCAAAGTTACTCCCACAATTTCTCCCGGGTGTATCAGCAACTTGTCAGAAAATCGCAAACCAGCAGCTGACAAACTGACTTTGTGGGTTGGTATTGCTGGCACGTCATCGCCATCAATTTGTAACAACAACTCACGTATACGCTCCTCGAGCTCATCAATGTAGGCAGCAACTTCGGGCATATTACTGCGAACATTCGCATAGCCCTCAATCGAGTATTTGTTGAGTCGCCGGACTCGAGGGTTAGTATCAATAGGTGTTTTGACTTCACCGGCTGCCGGGATATCTTCCAGGCGTTGTATGTGCAGGCCAACCGCATCCTGTGCCCGCACATAGCGCCGCCTTTCTCCTTCGGGGGGCAATTTTGAATCTTCTTGCATGATTTGCATAGCGTCCAGCTGACGGCCAATTGTACGACCTTACAGTGTTATAAGGGTTACTACAGTCGTCGCTGATAAAGCGTCAATCGCGGTCTGCGCCTGGATTCGGATATACTGGATTTCAGTTGTGACGCGTCTCGGTAGCTCAGCTGGATAGAGCAGCCCCCTCCTAAGGGGCAGGTCGGGGGTTCGAATCCCTCCCGGGACACCACTCACACTAAACTGATCCGACGTTCACTGATCGATGTTGACCATGCTCAGAAACTCAGCACCCAACAGTGCCCCAACACCTCGTTTCGCAGTCGGCGAAGCAGTGATGGTCAGGAGCGCGCTGGATTCGACACGCAACATCGATTGCACCGTCGTGGTTGATCGACAATGGTTCGAGGGTAAGACCACTCACGGTTGGTATTGCGGCTGGCAATACGTCGTCAGCAAACATCTAGATGCGTGGGCCATGGAGTCTTCGATAAAACCTCGTCCATGGCCCGCTAAAAAATCGTGGCGTGAGCTTAGTCGCGAGCTACGCGATCAAGTATCGGTTGAATCAATCTTGTCGTAACCTTGGTGTTCCAGGTCAGTCGTCAAATCAAGTCGCGGATGAGTAGTTCGAAAACTTCCCTCTAAGTCGTCTTCGGCGTCCATGGCAAGCAACGTTTCTTTAAGCGCATGAATCGCAGCCAGCACATCGCCAGTATGTCCTGATTCGGAAATCGTATGCATGTTGCGAGTGGGGAAACCAACCGATGTTGCAGCACTATCAACACTTGCTAATACTGCGGCCATGCCGTCGGTGCCTGTATCGCGACCACTGACATCAAGCTGCATAGGAATATCATGTTCAACCGCAGCGCGTTTGATACGGGCATTAAGTTGTTCGCTAATGATTGCTCCACATGACAAGGTAAATCCTTTACCCATTTCCAGTGGCTGCATATTCCGATCGCCAATACCCGGTGCTGCGACATAGTCATGATTGACGTCGATCGCAATCAGTACGTCAGGCGCTAGTTCACCAGCAAGCACACGGCTTCCAAACCGCCCTATCTCTTCATGAGAAGCAATTGCATACAAGCATCGGATATTGTCAGTACCACCAGCTTCAGTGATCAGACGCGCGACCTCTGCCGTGACAAAACAGCCAAGCCCATTGTCAAGGTAGGCACCGAAAAAAGTATCTGGACTAAAGCCTCGTTTGATCGGCCGGTTAAGCAGAATGGAATCACCAGGTTTCAAACCAAGACGCTTTATCTGATCACTTTTGTTCTTGCCGTGAATCTGCAGATCAAGGTATAGCGAATTCGGTCGAATACCTTTGTCGCCGGTACGCTGTGCAGGATCGGAAAAATGTATCGCACCCATTGCCTCGATCGTACCGCCAGTGAGTGAGCGATACTGTCCAGGCTCTTCCGGATCTTCGCTATACACCGTGACTTCATGCCCGATCAGCGTACAGGGCAAAAAGGAATCACTGTTTACCCAGATCTTTCCATCACCGCCGATCTTGCGTACTTGCAGCCGAATTTTGTCAGCGTGTCCCACCAACATGACACTGAATCGATCATCCTCGCCCGGGTGGGAATCCCATACGACGCCAGCATTGCCGACAAACTGATGCATAGCCCAAGACTCAGGCATGAAGGAATCAAAGTACGGCTTCAGCACGCCAATCGTCATGGCTGATTCAAGGCCGATAGGACTCGGCGCACGCAAGATATCGCGCATGACATCGAACTGCGCATCGGGCATCGGGTGGGTCCAGGGTTTTTTTGCACTCATGGGTATGTTTCAGTCTGAGGTGATGTTTGTACGCAGTATAGCGATAAGCGGCTTATCAATACTTATCTCGAATTCTCGCTTCCAGGCTTGGTTCGTGTCTGACCTATCGCAATACCGCCTAGTACGAGAGTTAGAGCCAACCAAACAGTTGCACGCGGCGATTCAGACAAGAAGACCCACGCCCAGAGTACAGCGAACACCGGAATCAGGTAACCGGCACTGGACATGAATACGGCACCGTTGATCTGAATGATCTGCGTTCGCAACACATAGGCAATAGCAGTTGGGCCGATCGTCAGAAATGCCAATGCCAAGAGACTGCTTTGTTTGAACTCCTGCGTCATTGGCGGATAAAAGTACAAGGTCAGTGGCACAAGAACAATGGCTGAGGCAATCAATGAACCTGTCACTTGCACCAGGCTCGGAATACCGGCGAGCATTCTGATCAATTGTGCCGAGGTCGCGTAGCAACACGCGGCAAGACCGATCGCAAGCATCCCCGCAACACTTGCCCCACCCTGCATCACACCTTCAGCCAACAGCACCAATACCCCGGTAAAACCAACGAGCAGGCCAGTGAACTTGTACCAAGTGGCGCGGTCATCACTGGTAAAGAAATGAGAAAGCAACAACGTAATGAAAGGTGATGCCGAGATAAGGATGGCCGTAGTAGCACTATCGACGCTTTTTTGACCCCAGCCAATCAAGGAAAACGGTATGGCGCTGTTGAGAAGGCCGATGCCGACGAAAAGCAGACAAGTGCGCCGATTCAAGTCGAATTGTAGACGCTGCCAATGACAGATCAGAAACATCAAAATGGCCGCCAGAGCAACCCTATATCCGGCGATCGCCAGCGGTGAAAAATCGTCGAGCGCGATGGCATTGCACAGAAATGCCGAGCCCCACAGGGCGCTGACAACTATTAGACGGACGTAGTCCGATGCGATCGGCTTGCGAAGTGAATTCACGTTAATCGTAGGCAAGGTGAATAGCGGCGCACGATAAAAACCGACCGCAAAAGGCATAATGCCACTAAGAAGACCGACAGAGCACAAAAATGCCAATTTTTAGATCGAATACCAAAAGCAAATTGTCCCTTAGTGAACGATCCAGGACGCTGACTTTAGTCGCCCTTTCAACATTGGTATTGAGTGCGTGTGGAGGCTCTGGTGGTGGTGATGGCGCTACGACTACCGGCGGCGCGACCGCGGGCGGTACCACAGCGGGCGGTGGCGTGACAGGTACAAACCCGGGTGGCAGCACAGCGGGTGCAGGTGGCGGTACAACTGTCGATGCCGACAGTGGCTTAAGTCATGTCGGCAATCCAGTAAGCTCCAACGGCGTTAACCCGGCAAGTTTGTCGCTGTTCGATGGTAGCGGTAGCTTTGCTTCAAGCGTTGGACGTGCTAAAGCACAAGCATTGCCTGGCAGCCTTGGCGTTATCTATGAGTCGGTAGAGAACCATGGCTCAGACGCGTTTGATCAAAATGGTTCGCCCAGCTGCAAAACACTAGGTGCGCAATTCAATTCATGCAGTATCGCCAATCTTCATATAAAAGATGATGCCGGTGTGCTCAATAGCGGCGACTGGAAACTCTATTTCCACAGCGTTCGTCGAATTCTTCGCGTCGACAGTGACGAGTTCACGGTGTCATTAGTTAATGGTGACCTTAACTACCTTGAGCCGACAGATAACTTCACACCAACAAACGGCAGCATCAAGACAATAGGCCTCGTCACTGAATACTCGCATCTGATCGAAAGTGATTTTATGCCTCGCTATTGGCTGGTTAGTGGTAATGGCAGTGTCACTCTCATCAACAACACCGATAACGACACTGACGAAAGTCAATACGCCGTTGCCATCAGTGGAAGTAACGCACAAGCTTTTAATGGTGAGCCTATCGCCGTTGCCAGCGCATCGTCACGTTTCAATGCTAACAGCGATGTAAGCGCGGCTGCAGCGAGTCTCGATGCTACCGATATTCAATCACGCATTGTGCCTAAACCGACAACGCTAACAGTTGGCGCCGGTACTCTTGATATTGGCGGCGGTGTATCACTTGCCGGCCTGCCCATTCCAGCTGAATCAATCACTGCACTGCAGGCCAGGCAGGCGCAATTCATGAGCACTGGTACTGGTGCGAATATCGCAGCGTCAATCGATCAAGGCATGGCTGAGGGATCATATGAACTTACCGTCAGCACAACAGGAATAAACATAGTTGCGGCTGACGAAGCTTCGATGTTCTATGCAGCGCAATCATTGCTGGCGCTGGTACAACCGGGAATCGGCACTATCCCTGCGGTCACAATTACAGATTCACCCCGCTTCGATTTTCGTGGCATGCATATCGACAGTGCTCGTAATTTTCATTCCGTCGATTCCATGAAACGCCTGATAGACCAGATGGCTGCCTATAAACTCAATAAGCTGCACTTACATTTGAGTGATGATGAAGGTTGGCGATTGCAAATTCCGACTCTCCCCGAGCTAACCAACGTGGGCGCAAAGCGCGAGTTTCAGCTCGACAATGAAGGCAATGTATCCGAAGCCTCTGGCTTGATGCCGCAACTTGGATCCGGTCCAAACACCAACAATCAGGGCACCGGTTTCTACAGTCGCGCCCAATTTATCGAACTGTTGCAATACGCCGCCAATCGCTATATCGATGTCATACCAGAATTTGACATGCCAGCACATGCAAGAGCCGCAGTAGTTTCAATGCGCGCGCGCGCTGCCAACCTTGGCACACCAGGTGACACTACAGTACGAGTCGATGATCCTGCCGACACGTCTCGTTATCTGACTGTTCAACACTACGACGATGGCATCCTCAATCCATGTGTTCCAGGCACCTACAACTTGATAGAAACCGTAGTCAGTGACGTCAATGCGATGTACCAAGCCGCTGGTCTTACTCTGGATGTTTGGCATATGGGTGGTGACGAAGCAAACAACGTTTTCAAAGGCGGTGGGTTTCAGGACTTTAACGACGGTAACCCAGTGCCTTGGCAGGGATATACCGATACGAGTTTGTGGGACTACCCGTGGGAACGCTCTCCAGCATGTCAGGCCTTCATCGCAGCAACACCAGACGTTGCCTCGCGAGAGGATTTACAACCCTACTTCGTCAAGCGTGTATCGCAAATAGTTGCTGATGCAGGCATACCTCGTTTTTACGCCTATCAGGATATCTACGACAACCTGGCAGCAAGTGAGTTGGCGACCGATGCCGCAGGCGTCGGCTTTTGGGAAATGGTTACTGGCGGCGGTTTCAACACGATCAACGGTTTTGCCAGTCGTGGATTTGAAACTGTTGTAGCTGTGCCTGACTACTTGTACTTCGACTTCCCTCAAGAAGTCGATCCAGAGGAACGCGGATATTACTGGGCCGCGCGTTCAACAAGTCTGCGCAAAGTGTTTAGTTTTGCACCTGAGAATCTGCCACAAAATGCCGAAACATCCATCAATCGTGAAGGCAACGGATGGACCGCCACGGGCAATGATCCAGTCCAATCGTTCATCGGTATGCAGGGTCAATTGTGGAGCGAAACAATCAGAACACCAGCGCAATTTGATTACATGGTATTCCCACGCCTGCTGGCACTCGCAGAGCGTGCATGGCACAAAGCGGAATGGGAGTTGGACTATGTTCAAGGGCGAACCTATTCAAACTCAACAACATTCGTCGCAAAGCAAGCGCTTCTCGATGACTACGCAAGTTTTGCATCCGCGCTTGCCGCAAAAGAGTTCAAGAAACTCGATGCAGCCGGAATCCAATATCGAATTCCAGTACCTGGTGCCAGCAATGCTGGTGGTAACTTAAGCATGAACAGCGAAGTGCCCGGCTTACCGCTCGAGTTCTCAATGGACGGTACAAACTTCTCACCGGTAACAGCGTCAACTTCGGCAACAGGTGTTGTCGCTATACGCGCCAAATCAGGTAACAATACGCGTGCAGGTCGCGCTGATGCTTTTCCATGAATAGTTGGGTTCAGCACAGCTGATTAAACTGGAACAAACTCTGGCACAAAACCTCAGTTCATTTGAGCTTGCAACCGTGCCAGAGGTTTCTCATCGATAGGCATGTGGATGAGACCAGCTATGATACCTAGCACCACACCCGCCCACCACATGCCGTTGTAGCTGCCAGTATTGTCGTACAACAAACCACCAAGCCAGACGCCAATAAAGCTTCCGATTTGGTGGCTCAGAAAAACGATTCCGAATAGTGTTGCCATATAACGGACACCAAAAACCTGCGCGATGATACCGGTTGTCAACGGCACCGTAGACAACCAAAGGATACCCATCAGAGACGCGAAGCCCATAATGACAAAAGGCGTTTTCGGAGACATTAACAAGATAAAAATCAATAAGGCACGAAGAAAATAGATAGTCGAAAGACTCAAACGCTTGCTGTAGCGTTGCCCGATAAAACCTGCGAGCAATGAACCGACAATATTGAATAGCCCAATCAACGACAGCGACCAGGCGCCGATAGATGGATCAAGTCCTTGATCGCGAATGTACGCCGGAAAGTGCACCGTGATAAAGGCCACATGAAAACCGCACACGAAAAATCCAGTTGTCAGCAACACAAAGCCACGGTGCGCGAATGCTTCATGCAGGGCATCACGCAGGCTTTGCTCAACCACCTGAGTAGTTGCGCCCTCACGTTGATGCGGTAACAAAAACGCCAGTGGTATCAAACCCAACACAAAGAGCGCAAGATAAATAAGCGCTGAAGACCAGCCAAAGGATTCAATCAAGCCCTGCGCCAGTGGCGAAAAGACAACCTGCCCAAAAGACCCAGCTGCAGTACCAAGACCGAGTATCAACGAGCGCCTGTTCGGACCTACCACACGCACCATGGCAGCAAGCGCTAGCGAAAACGCTGAAAAAGCGATACCAATACCAGACAACACTCCAGCAAAGATATAAAGAGCAGCCCCGCTCTCAGCGGTACTCATGCCATACAGGCCTAGCGCATAGACCACTGCACCGAAAGTGATAATACGGGATGAGCCCCATTTATCCGCAACAATACCTGCTATCGGCAAACCCAAACCCCAGAAAAGATTTTGTATAGCGAGTGCCAGGCCAAACGTCTCACGTGACCATCCACGTGTGGCAGTCATCGGCTCCAGAAACAAGCCAAGAGATGAGCGCACACCAAAACCTATCGCCGCGATAAGACATCCGGCGACAATTACGAAAAGCGCACCCTGCCACGCAGGTGTTTTTTGATCCACTCGTGTATTCATGAGCAGCCTTGAGGTGTTGGATTCGTGCATGTTACAGAAGTTGACAGGCACTGGTTCACATAAACAAGCGATAGATCGCGTGATCCACAACACACGACGGCGAGCCCTATGCATCGATCGGTCGAGCTTTCTCTTTTTTCTGCCGAGTATATCGAGACTTAGGGTGAATCGTCCTCACAGACTCGCTGCCATCGGGCTTCAAGCTTCCTGTACCGGACCGATAACAGAAGGGATGGACGCAGCTCGACTGCAACAAAAACAATAATAATAAACGTGAGTCCACTACATGAAGTTTTTACCCTCACACCGACACCTTCGGGCGGTGAGTGCTGCATGTCTGATAGGTATAGTCTCAAGTGTGACTGGCCATGCGTCAGCCAACGAGCCAGAACTATTCCAGGCTATTCCGAATATCTATGACGATGCAACACTAAATACCCCCACTGAAGGCAGTGACGGAGTTCGGCGATACAGGATCGAGCAAGGTTTTGCTGTCTTTGAGGGCGACATACTGCTAGGCAAGGTAGACCGAATGGGTCAGCTTATACAGGAAGCGCGCTATCGGGGCCTTGGGCGCAAGGATCTCTTTGGCCGCTGGCCAGACGGTATCATTCCTTTCGTTTTCCCGGACGGCACTTCAGATCTTCAGCGTCAGAACGTGCAGGCCGCAATTGCGCACTGGACAAACAACACCAGTATGCGTTTCGTCGAGAGAACGCCGAATAACGCATCCAGCCACCCGAATTTCTTGCGCTTTGATTCAAGTAACAACTGTGCAAGCTTTGTCGGAATGCAAGGTGGTGAGCAATCAATCATGGTTTCAGATGCGTGTTCTGTTGGAAGCATCATCCACGAGATAGGTCACGCAGTTGGCCTCTTTCACGAACACACCAGACCAGATCGCGACAACTTTGTGAATATTCGTCTAGACAATATCAATCCTGATAGGCACTTGAATTTCGAGGTTTTTGATGTTCAGGATGCTGGTGTTGAACAGCTGGGCGAGTATGACTATGGATCAATCATGCACTACGGAGAGTACTTTTTCAGCGCAAATGGAGAACGTACAATTGAGGTGCCAGATGGCGTAAAGATTGGTCAGCGTAACGCCTTGAGCCCGTTAGATATGGAAAGTGTCGACAGTATGTACGCAACTGATCTATCGGTTCAGTACTCACAGTTGCAGGCAACCACCGACGGACTTGAATTCACCGTTGATGTTAGTAATCTCGGTCGACTCGGTGCTCACGATCTACTACTGCGACTGGCATTAGTGGACGATTCAGCGTGGACCGGTATCTCATCCGACAGCGGTTGGGATTGCCTCGCCTACGGTGCAGAACTTCGTTGCACAAGGGAGCGGTTGGCACAAGATAATACGACTTCATTTACTTTGTTGGTGGATCCGGGAACTGGCACGTCAGATGATTTATCAATGCGTCTTGATATGGCAACACGTGACACGGATTCGAGTAACAACCAATTCAATGATCAATCCAAGTTCCCTGCTATCGATGACTCTAGCAGCACTAATTCATCAGGTTCCACGAACGAACCACCAGAGTCGGGCCAAAGCGAGGACGAACCAACGACCGGCGCGGCTAATCCGGTTACCGAAATACCGAACAATAACGCCAGCAATTCTGGTGGCAATGCAGGTGGAGGGACTACAGGATTCGGATTTCTAATCACCGGACTATTGCTTGTTTTGCGCAGGAAGTTACTATAACCCCTGCCCTGGTAATCTGACATGTTTGATGACTTCATCCCGCCGTATCAAAATCATGGTATCCGCGGGAGAGGCGTCAGGTGATGCCCATGCCGCGCACGCTTTGGAAGCCCTAAGCGAGCGCGGCACAAACTTTGACAGTTTCGGCATGGGTGCATCGAAGCTTGAGAGCATCGGTTGTCACATTACTGTTGATTGCCGAGAGCTGGCAGTCATCGGAATTGTCGATGTACTAAAAAATTATCCTCGCTTTCTACTTCGCTTACACAAACTCAAAGTAGCAATGAAAGCGCAAAAGCCTGATCTTTTGCTAATCGTTGACTACCCCAATTTCAATCTGAAACTTGCCGAGTACGCAAGGCAGCTGAACATCCCGGTATTGTTCTACATCAGCCCAAAGGTGTGGGCATGGCGCCCTGGTCGAGTTCCGCATATCGGCGCCCGCATCTCACATATAGCGGTGATCTTTCCGTTCGAAGTAGCCATTTACGAAAAAGCGGGTATTCCGGTTACCTATGTTGGCAATCCGGTAGTAGAAGACGCTAAATCAGACTTGACCCGTCAAGACGCTTGTCATCTCCTGGGGCTTGATGCCACGCGCCCGGTTATATTGTTGATGCCAGGTAGTCGCAAAGGTGAGCTTGAGCGCCACATGGCAATTCTCATTGAAAGCACTGGTCAAATCTCTGTTGAATGTCCTGATTGCCAATACGTGCTCCCCGTGGCTAGCACCATTGATAAAGAGTGGTTCAATCATTTACTTGACACGACACGCTCTGCTATCACACTCGACAACACAAGCGTGAGCCTTCCGTCGATTAGTATTATTGAGGGTCAGTCAATTACGGCAATGCGCGCGGCAGATGTTGCATTGGTGGCCTCAGGTACTGCCACCCTTGAGACGGGACTAATGGGCACGCCTATGGTAGTGATGTACAAAATCAGCAAAATTAATCACGCCATCATGAAACGCATGATTCAGATCGACGATGTATCTCTGGTCAATATAGTTGCAGAACGTCGAATTGTGCCTGAACTTATTCAGGACGATGCAAGCCCTACCGAGATTTGCCGGGAGACCATACAGCTTCTCAAAGACGATAAACGTCGCGAGCGAGTCCTCGATGATCTGGCAGAATTGAAACAAAGAATGGGGGAGCCAGGCGCATCACATCGCGTCGCAGCCCTGATAGAAGATCTTCTCAACGCGGACCAGCTACAGTGAATCGCAAACAAATCGGCTTTCTGTTTCTGAACGTGGGACATTTTCTGGACCACTACTTCATGCTGGTGTTCGCAAGCGTCGCCGCGCTAACACTAACAACAGAATGGGGAATGAGCTACTCAGAATTAATCCCGTATGCCACACCCGGTTTTATTGCCTTTGGCGTTTGCGCCATTCCAGCTGGTTGGCTTGCAGACAAATGGAGTCGCGAAGGGATGATGGCGGTGTTTTTTACTGGTATCGGCTTGAGTGCTGTATTTTCAGGAATGGCAAACAGCCCTACACAAATAGCTATCTGCCTTACTTTAATTGGCGTCTTTGCATCCATCTATCACCCAGTCGGACTCGCAATGGTGGTACAGGGACGTAACAAAACGGGTATTCCTCTCGCTATCAACGGCATATTCGGCAATCTGGGTGTAGCCAGTGCAGCGCTGCTGACAGGGTTCTTGATTGATCAGTCGGGTTGGCGAAGTGCTTTTATGGTGTCCGGTACCGTATCAGTATTTATTGGGCTAGCTTATCTCTGGTTTATACGCGCACCTGATAAAGACGATATCGATTTACTTGATTCATCGTCAGAGAGCGGAGCGAACGCTCCAAGCACTGTTTCCAAACAAACCTTAATACGTGTATTTGGGGTTATCTTTTTTACCACTGCTATCGGCGGACTCATTTTTCAAAGCACAACTTTTGCTCTTCCCAAAGTTTTTGAAGAGCGGCTAGGTGACTTTGCCAGCACAGCGACGCTGATTGGCTGGTATACGTTTTTGGTATTTTCGGTTGCAGCGTTTGCACAGCTAGTGGTTGGTTATCTGGTTGACAACTATTCGATTCGTACAGTGTTTGCTTGTGTCGCACTTCTGCAGGCTATTTTTTTCTTGATCATGATGCAACTTGATGGCATTGCCGCATTACTTGCAGCGATTGCTTTTATGCTTGTCGTATTTGGTCAGATTCCAATCAACGACGTTCTTGTCGGCCGAATGGCAAAAAGTGAGTGGCGAAGCCGAGCTTACGCCCTACGATACATTGTGACTTTCTCAGTCATGGCATCAGCAGTCCCTTTGATTGCCTGGATACACAGTAGTTGGGGTTTCAACGTACTGTTTGGTTTACTCGCAGTGGCTGCCTTATTTATTTTTTTTGCAGCTTTGTTGTTACCACAAAATCGCCTACTTGCATAAAGGAAGACGTTCATGCAATGGGATGTGTTTACCAAGCTTTCAACTGTTCAAGTACAAATACACTGGATAGCGGCGCTTTGCGCATTGGTCTTGGGTGCGATTGTGCTGATCGGAAAAAAGGGTACAAAAACACATCGAACAATTGGGCGCGTGTACGTTGCGGCGATGGTCGTTACCAGCGTATCGGCTTTTTTTGTTCGCTCACTCGAACCGGGTGAGCAATGGCACATTGCTCGAAACTTTTCCTGGATCCACCTACTGATCCCTTTTACGCTGTTCTACCTGACATTAGCCATCGTCTACATTCGTAAAGGGCGAGTTAAGGATCACTATCGCTCAATGATATTCACATACATTGGCGGTATCCTGGTGGCCGGAGCCTTTACTTTTTTACCAGGCAGGCATATGCATACACTGTTTTTTGGTGATCCAGTGGAGGTTCAGCAAAAAATTGAACGCGGATTAAAGCACTGAGTCTCTAAACACTCGTAGCGGCATGAAGCCCTGCTTAACTAGCGAACCACCCCACGTTCACTCTGTTCAATAAAATCGATAAATCTCGCCACTTCCGGAAATTGATCCCGATCCGACTTGATGGCATCAATCGCTTTGTCACGCTCACCGTGTTGGCGAAGCAACGCTTTATAAGCGCGATGCAAGGCAGATATCGCATCCTCACTGAATTCACGCCGCCGCAAACCATTCTTGTTTATGCCTTTGGCCTCAGCATAGTTTCCAACCGCCATCGTAAATGGCGCGACATCTCGGTTGGCTACCGAGTTCAATCCAACAAAAGCATGTTCACCGACTAAACAGAATTGATGCACACAGGCAAAGCCTGCGAGGATGGCATAGTTGCCCACCTCAACATGCCCCGCAATAGACGCACCGTTGGCCATAATGATGTGATCACTCAGGATACAATCATGGGCAACATGGATATACGCCATGAACAAGTTGTGATTGCCGATTCGGGTGGTGCCTCCACCCCCAACCGTGCCCCGATTGATGGTGGCGAATTCGCGAATCGTGTTGCTATCACCAATCTCAAGCGTCGTGCGCTCACCAGCGTATTTAAGATCTTGCGGATCTTCACCAACAGATGCAAACTGAAAAATCTTGTTGTCCTTACCAAGTGTTGTCGGTCCTTTGATAACGACATGCGGCCCAATCCAGCAACCAGCACCAATCGTGACATCAGGCCCGATAATACTGTAGGGTCCGATTTCGACGTCATCTGCAACGATAGCAGATGAATCAACTATGGCCGTTGGATGTATCAATCGTCTATCTCGTTTTTAGCGATCAAAACCGCAGCTGAGCAAGCGAGTTCACCGTCCACTGTAGCCTTCGCATCGAACCGCCAGATGCCACGTTTTTCCTTTTCGACTTCGACCTCGAAAAACAACTGATCACCGGGTGTAACCTGGCGTTTGAAACGTGCCTTGTCAATGCCGACCAGCAGATAGAGGGTTTCCTCACTTGGGTACCCACCAAGACTCTTGAACGCACACAATGCGGTCGACTGTGCAAGAGCTTCCAAAATCAGCACACCAGGAAAGATAGGTGCTTGCGGAAAATGTCCGGTAAAAATGGGCTCGTTAAAAGTGACGTTTTTCATCGCCGTGAGTGATTTGTTCTTTTCGAAGCTCAACACCCGATCAACCAACAAGAACGGATAACGATGCGGTAAATACTTCAGGATTTCACGTATGTCATCCAGAGGTTCCAAATTTTTCTCCTGTCCTTGTATTGTCATAAGAGCGACTACTCACGCTCCAAACGTCGCACCCGTCGCGCCAAGTCATCAAGACGGACCAGGTTAACAAAGCTACGACGCCAGGCCTGGATGGGCATTAACGGCGTACCTGAGCCGTAGCGCCCAGCGCTCGTGATTGATCGGGATACCAATGATGCCGCATTGAGCACTACATTATCAGTGATCATCAAATGGCCAACGATATTGCAGGCACCACCAATCTGACAATGCTTGCCGATTCGCGTGCTACCAGCGATGCCAACGCAACCAGCAATGGCTGTATTTTCACCAATATGAACGTTATGAGCAATCTGAATCTGGTTGTCCAGAATGACTCCATTGTCAATTACTGTTGGCTCAAGAGCACCGCAGTCTATCGTTGTGTTAGCGCCGATATGCACGCGTTCACCGATTTGTAAGCCTCCAGTCTGCTGGATCGCTTGCCATCCCTTGCGAGTTGGCGCATAGCCAAAACCTTCACTACCAAGTACTGCACCACTCTGCACTCTCGAATGACTGCCGATTGATACCTTGTTATATATCGTGACTCTCGGAAATAGATATACACCTTGATTAATCGACACGTGTTCACCAACCACACAATGGGCACCCATAAATACGCCCTCACCGATTTGACAATGAGCACCGATCACAACACCAGGACCAATACAGGCCGTTGGCGACACAGTCGCTGTTGGATCTACGATGGCAGTTGAATGGATACCAGCCTTATTTACATCAGGCGGTGATAGAAGCCAGCTTGCCGAGGCATAGGCCGCGTAGGGATTATCAGCTACGAGGTAATTACCAGGTGCGTGCGAGGTCAAAGATGCTGGAACTATAACAACGCCTGCATGAGATTTGGCGAGCCTGTCGGTATAGCGTGCATCCATGACAAAGGCCAGATGTTCGGCGCTGGCTGATTCAATCGGCGCTATCGCCGTGATGACATGCTCCGCATCACCATGGAGTTCTAGCGCCAGTTCGTCGGCAATGTCACCGAGTTTCACGACAGGTTCCGCGTCACTTGAATCCGGTATCAGTTCTAGTTAGCTGATTGGAGGCGTGAATAATCCTTCGATAAAGATTCAAGAATACGTTCGGTTACATCAATACGTTTATTGGCATACAACACTCCATCACTTACGATGAGATCGTAGTCGTGTTGCTCGCCAAACTGAGCAATCGCCTCTAGAACCAAAATACGTACCTTCTTGAATTCGTTATTTTTCTGAATGTTCAGCTCTTCGCGAAAATCCTGTTCACTTCGCTTGATTCGGCGCTCAAGTCCACGCACTTCACGATCAAGCTGAGCGACCTCAGTCTCGACAAGATCCAGTGAGGCATCGCTAAGCCGGGCACTCAAGACAGCAAGCTCGGCGCGCTGGCTTTCAAGTTCTGATTGACGCGGAGCGAACTCAGCCTCGAGTCGCTGCTCAGCATCAAGCGCCTGTGGAGCACGATCGATGAGGTATGGAATATCGACAAATCCAATACGTGATGTCTGGCCTTCATCTGCCTGAACGCCCGCCACAGTTGACAGAATCAAGGCGACAATACCCAAACACGCTGTTCCAAATCTATTCAATGAAAAGCCCCTGGACGAGTTTGTCCGGATCGAATAAGCCCAACGGGAAATTGTCGCCATATTCAGCACCTAATAACCCCTAGAATATCGACCCGATTGTGAACTGGAATTCCTGCACTCGGTCGCCCTCTTCTTCGTTATAGGGGTTTGAGACACTGAATGTCAATGGTCCGACGGGAGACAACCAGACAAATGCCAAGCCGTAGGAGCCTCGAAACTCATCTACGTCGAATTCGTCATAGGTTTCGAAGACATTGCCGAAATCCGTGAAGACGCTAAATCGGGTAGCGCCCGGCTCTTCAACGAACGGTGGCGGGAAGATAATTT
This sequence comes from uncultured Granulosicoccaceae bacterium, assembly GCA_964594905.1. GTDB lineage: Bacteria > Pseudomonadota > Gammaproteobacteria > Granulosicoccales > Granulosicoccaceae > Granulosicoccus. The sequence goes on along the minus strand of CAZQOI010000001.1, from coordinate 7,020 downwards.
CAACCGTGCCAAGCGTGCGGAAGTCACCACCCTGGGCATTGCCCAGCGAGTCCTTGGGTCCCAGAGTCCCAGTTCGGAAGCCACGTAAGGTTCGTACCCCACCGGCAAAGAATCGTTTGAAGAACGGCAGTTCTTCAAAGTCGCCATAACCGTACCCCGCATTCACTCGCAAAGTAGTTGAGAAGGTATAGCGCTCGGTGATCGGTTTGAAATACTCAAACGTGTAGCCCAATTTGTAGAAGGTCAGATCACTGCCTGGAATAATGCCCTCAAACGTTAAGCGATTGACAGCCCCGGTCGTTGCGAATACGGTTCGATTTCTGGTGTCAAAAGTAAAACCAAGGTTGAGATCAAACAAATCAAAGGTGTCACCATTGGCATCGATAAAGTCGCTGATTTCTGGTGGAGTACCGCTGGTTACCCCAATTTCAGTGCGCTCATAACCAATGCCTAGGCGAAACGTCGAGAACTCACTTAACGGAACACCAAAGCGCACGCTACCACCACGTGTACTCGTTAAAAATCGCGACGTCGAATCCTGGTTACTGGTATCGGTTTCACGAATAAAAGCCCCGACGGTGCGGCTGATGCCATCATCCGTGAAATAGGGATCACGAAACGACAAAGACAATTGACGAGTCGTCCGTGAGTTGTCAAACGAAAATTGCAAACTTTCACCTGTGCCAAACAGGTTGTCCTGTTGGAAAGCCAGATTCACAGTGGTACCACCGTCACTGCCATAACCCAGACCAGCGCTAAAAGATCCGGACTGCCCCTCCTGGACAGTCACTTCAAGATCTACTTGATCGTCAGTACCAGGTACTCTCGGTGTCCGGATAGAAACACTTTGCATGAACGCCAAACGTTGTAGTCGCACACGCGAACGGTTGACCAGTGCCGGTGAAAACCTGCTGCCTTCGAGCTGACGCATTTCTCTGCGCAGGACTTCATCACGTGTCTTGTATTGACCTACAAACGTAATACGCCGTACATATACTCGCTTACCGGGTGCAATAACAAAGGTCAAACCGACATCACGAGTTTCATCATTGATGTCGGGTATCACGTCCACATTGGCAAACGCAAAGCCTTCCTGCCCCAACCTGTCACTGATTGAATTGCTACTACGAACAATATCCTTACGCGAAAACACATCGTCACTTGATACACTCAGTAATGATTCAAGTTCGGTCTTGGGAACTTCAAGATCACCACTGAGTTCGACAGAACGAACCGTATAGCGTTCGCCTTCTCGAATGTTGATAACAACAAAAATGTCGCGCTTATCAGGTGAAATGGAAACTTGCGTTGAATCAATCTCAAAGCGAATAAAACCATTGTCCTGGTAGAAAGAGCGCAAAGCCTCAATGTCTGCGCTTAATTTGACCTGGGAGTATTCATCTGCGCTACTGAAAGGATTGATTGTCTTTTCGCGCGACTGCAAAAGATCCAGAAGCGTTGATTCTGTGAACGACTTGTTGCCGACTATATTGATGTGCTCAATACGCGCGACCGCACCTTCGCTAATGTTGATATCCAGTGCGACTCGATTTCGTTCGAGTTCTTCTATATCGATATCGATTTCGCTGCCATAGTTACCAGCGCTGAAGTAGACGCGGCGAAGTTCTCGCTCAACTGTCTCGAGTATTGACCGGTTGTAGACACGACCGAGAGCTATATCCGCTTGCCTGAGCGACTGCTCCAGCTCGTCGGTCGGTATTTTCTTGTTGCCATCAATACTGATACTGCCGATCGAAGGCCTTTCTTCTAGCTCCACGACTAAAATATTGCCAGCCCTACGCTTAATAACCACATCTTCAAATAGTCCTGTTTCATACAGGGCTCGCAAAACACGCGCACTGTCGGCAGCAGGATCAAAGCGATCCCGTGTTCGCACCGGCAAGTACGTCAGCACGGTTCCAAGATCAATGCGTTCGTTGCCTTCGACAACGATATCGGATACGACAAATTCGGTTGATTGAGCTCGAGCCTGACCGTGCAGCACAGCCATTGAGATCAGCAATAAAAAACCTATTACATTCCAACGACTCATCGCATCAACCGCCAAACATCGTTGTAGAACGCCAAAAACATCAGACTACCAATCATCACCATACCGATCTGCTGACCAATCATATGGACGCGCTCAGACAAGGGTTTGCCGCGAATCGCTTCGGCCAAAAAGAAAACTAGATGACCACCATCAAGGATGGGTACCGGCAATAGATTCAGAACTGCCAGACTAATACTGATGAGCGCAATAAAATTGATGTAGTGATCGAGCCCAATAGAGGCTGACTGACCAGCATACTGCGCAATGCTGATTGGACCACTTATATTGTCTAGGGACGCTTGGCCGACGAACAGTTTGCCCAACATGCGAAGCGTCAAGGCGGACATTTCCCACGTTCGTTTTAGCGCGCCAGTAAAGGCATCCAGAGGTCCATGACGAACCGTAACTGATGCTTTCTGCCTAATCTCCGAGGAACGCGTTTCAATCACACCTATTCGGCCGATCGTCTGATTACCTACATCAACAGCTGCGGGAGTCAAGGACAGTTGCTGTAACGATCCATCGCGATCGATAGTGACGTTCAAATTCTTATCCGCACTAACACGCACGATGTTGACCAGTGCTTGCCAGTTCTCGATGGTTTCTCCGTCTACTGCAACGATAAGATCATCAACACGCATTCCAGCGGCTGCCGCGGCCCCGCCGTCTACAACCTCACCTATCCTGGCATCGACATTTGGCCACCACGTGGTGAAGCCGAGATCGGCAATCGCATTGCCATCGGATTTCAGCATGGCATCCTGGGTAACAGCGAGCTGCCTTACTGTGCGACTACCATCAATGGTCTCAACAACAATCGGAAGCGGCGCTTCAACATCGAGCGATGATTCGATCAGAGCGATGCTCGCATCGTTCCATGTTGGCGTCTCATGACCGTCGACTGACACGATACGATCTTCAAATTGAAATCCCGCATCGTCAGCTGCTGACCCCGGCGTCGGTTCACCAATTAAAGGTGCGATCCCGCTGATACCCATCACAAAAACCAGCCAATACGCCACGATAGCCAGCAGAAAGTTGGCAAGCGGCCCCGCAATTACAACGGCACTTCGTGCCCATAAAGGCTGTTGATTGAATGCACGGTGTCGCTCATGAGGGGCAACGGGCTCAACTCTTTCGTCAAGCATCTTGACGTAACCACCGAGTGGAATGGCAGCGAGCACGAATTCGGTGTCATCGTGTTTGCTACGACGCGTAATCAGGGCTTTGCCAAAACCAACCGAGAAGCGTTGCACTTTGATGCCAACCTTGCGGGCGACCCAAAAATGGCCGAACTCGTGAATCGCAACCAGGATCCCGAGCGCAACGATGAAGGCGAGCACACTAAACGCTACGTTGCTGAACATGAACACTTCATCAATGGGGTTACTTGAAACAGTTGAGGTGAGAAAATAAAAAGGTTGTGCCTAATCGATTTGATTTCAGGAAGAGTCTTGGCTGGATCTGATCAATTGAAAGGCCGTTTGTCGTGCTTGTTTGTCTGCTTCAATGATAGTGGGCAAATCGATGGCAGGGGATATTTTTGCGCGTGACAAAGTTTCTTCAACCACTTGAATAAGTTGTAAAAATGCAACAGATCCATCGAGAAACGCGGCAACCGCAACTTCGTTTGCAGCGTTAAGAATTGCCGGAGCGGTTCCACCAGCTCTCTGAGCTTCACACGCGAGACGTAATGCCGGGAAACGCTCGGTGTCTGGAGCCTCAAATGCGAGGGTTGCCATGGTCGAAAAATCCAGTGGCTGTACCCCGGCATCGACCCGATCTGGCCAGGCGAGCGCGTGCGCAATCGGAGTTCGCATGTCTGGACGCCCCAATTGACCAAGCACAGAGCCATCCTTGTAACTCACCATCGAATGAATGATGCTCTGCGGGTGCACCACCACTTCGATGTCGTCAACACCCACAGCGAAAAGATGACAGGCTTCGATGACCTCCAAGCCTTTGTTCATCATCGTTGCCGAATCGATCGAAATTTTTGGACCCATTGACCAATTTGGGTGCTTGAGCGCTTGTTGCGGTGTTACAACAGCCAGCTCGGAAAACGTGCAAGTTCGTAATGGTCCACCAGACGCTGTCAACAAAATTTTTACAATTCCGGAGCGATCTATGACTGCTTGACCATCGACAAAACTGACTGGAAGGCTCTGAAAGATGGCGTTATGCTCGCTGTCCACTGGCATCATCAATGCGCCGGAATCAGTCGCTGCGCGCATCATGATTTCGCCGCTCATGACCAGCGCTTCCTTATTTGCCAGTAAGAGCCGCTTACCGGCCGAAACCGCGGCGAAAGTTGGCAGTAAGCCGGCTGCCCCAACAATCGCCGCGACTACTACATCAACTGCGGGGTCGTTGGCAATGGAGCTCAATGCCGCATCACCTTGCCCAATGATGACGTCCAAACCAGCTTGTTGACAACGGCTTCGCAATACCTCTGCAGCCGCCTCATCGACCATTACGGCATGTCGAGGTCTATAGTTTTTGATTTGCAAGAACAGATCGTCAACATTGGTGTTGGCAGACAAAGCAAAGACTGAATAGCGATCAGGGTGCCGCGCTATAACGTCGAGTGTACTGTTGCCTATCGATCCAGTAGAGCCAAGCAGAGTGACCGCTTGCGCTTGAGTCACAACCAAACCCAGAGGAAGGTAAAGAGCGGAACCGCAGCAAGCACGCTGTCAATGCGATCCAGTACACCCCCGTGACCAGGCAACAATTGACTACTGTCCTTCATGTCAGCAGCGCGTTTGACACGACTCTCATAGAGATCACCAACGACTGAAACACAAGCAGCAATCAGGGTCGCAAGCAATAGTTTGATGGTCGAGTTCTCAGGCCAGTCACCAACGATGAGTGCCAATAGAAAAAACACAAACGTAACAGCAAAACCTCCATACACCCCTTCCCATGTCTTTCCTGGGCTGATCGATGGCGCTAGTTTATTTTTGCCAAATCTGCGCCCGGCAAAGTAAGCGCCAATATCCATACACCAGACAATGGCAAGGGAGTACAACAACAACCAGGGAGAAGCAGCACCATCATAACTGCGCAAGAACTGAACTCCGAGCACACAGATAATGAAAACCAAGGGACCCGTGATCAATAGCCTGTTGTTAGGTGAAACGATGGGCTCATGTACAGGATTGAGATAGAAGATTGCTGGTACTGCCATCCAGAACAAGAAACCCACTAACATTGTCCAACGCATAAAAGTTTCGGATTGTGGAAAATACAAGAACACCAACGCTAGAAGACCGATAGCTGCGGCATAGGCTGTTTGTAGATTTTCATCCTTGATACCACTTAAGCGGCTCCATTCCCAAGCAGACGCTGCTACGACGGCCGCCAATAGCAATGCGAAAACGCTTTCTGAAGCCAGAAACAGTGCGGTAACAAAAACGAGCAGCATAACGACAGCGGTAATAATTCGGGTTTTAAGCATCAGTACCTGTTACCTGTTCACCGGTTTGGCCAAAACGTCGTTGCCTTCCAGCATAGAAATCAAGAGCTTTTACAAGCTCGATATCAGAAAAATCTGGCCACAACACTTCAGTAAAGTAAAGCTCCGTATAAGCAAGATGCCACAAGAGATAGTTGCTGATACGCTGCTCGCCACCGGTGCGAATAAAAAGATCAGGTTCGCTGACATCGCGAAGTGACACATGCTCTGCGAAAAGCTCGATGTCGATGTCTTCTGGTAACAGCTTTTTATCAGCAACAGCCTGTGCCAATGAACGGGCAGCATTGACAATATCCCAGCGCCCACCGTAGTTCACGGCAATGGCAAGCTTCAGACCGGTATTGTCTTTAGTCGCTGTTTCCGCACTGGCCATCTCTTCACGAAGCTTTTCATTAAACGCTGATCGCTCGCCAATGAAGCTTATGCAAACATTATTTTCTTTGAGTTTACTGACCTCACTTTTGAGTGCGCGCAGAAACAGGTCCATGAGCAACCCAACTTCTTTTTCCGGTCGCTTCCAGTTTTCGCTGGAGAAGGCGAATAAGGTTAACGCCTCAACTTCATGCCGAACACAGGCCTCAACTATATCGCGCGTATTGCGAAATCCTTGTTGGTGACCGGCAGCTCTTGGCTTGCCACGTTTGCGTGCCCAACGTCCGTTACCATCCATGATAATGGCAACATGACGCGGAAATGCCGTGCTTTCTGTGCTCATTGAATTACAACTGTGGAACGCGAAAGGCGCGCACCTATACTTCCATCAGATCAGTTTCTTTCTTGGACAAGACTTCATCGATTTCTTTGATAGCCGCATCGGTCAGTTTTTGCACCGATTCTTCAGAACGCCGCAAATCATCCTTGGAAATTTCTTTTTCCTTTTCAAGTTCTTTCAGATCACCGTTAGCATCGCGTCGAATATTACGCACAGCAACTCGTGCGCTCTCCGCCTCTCCGCGCACCATTTTGACCATATCCTTACGCCGCTCTTCAGTCATCGGTGGAACGGGCACTCGAATGACATTACCCGCTGTGTTCGGGTTGAGTCCCAGATCGGCATTAATGATGGCCTTCTCCACAGCAGGCACCATGGATTGCTCCCAAGGAGTCACTGTGAGCATGCGGGCATCCTCTGTATTAATGTTCGCCACTTGACTCAACGGTGATTCTGCACCGTAGTAGTCCACTTTGACGTTTTCCAAGAGGCTCGGGTGCGCGCGGCCGGTGCGCATACGCGATAGTTCGTTTTCCAGCGACTCGGCACTTTTGCTCATTCGAGTCTTGGCGTCTTTTAGGATATCGTCAATCATGGCCGTTTCCGCTTGAGTTTAAGAGACTGTCGTACCGACGTTTTCGCCCATGACCAGTCGCATCAGATCACCGTCATGGTTCATGTTAAAAACTTTTACAGGCAGATCGTTGTCACGACACATGACAATCGCGGTTTGATCCATAACGCCGAGACGTTTATTGATCGCTTCATCGAAGCTGA